>JAZQCS010000093.1:0-4686 GCA_045546415.1 Clostridia bacterium
AGGCTAAGATGGGTTATGTTGGTGCATACCCCTATGCTGAAGTTAAGTCCGGCTATACATCCTTCTTCCTTGGTGCGCGTTCCGTTTGCCCCACAGCTACAATGGATGTTAAATTCACAAACTCCTGGTTCGATATCGCTCTTGAAAAAGAAGCAGCAAACGCTCTTATTGCTGACGGTTGCGTACTTATCAGCCAGCATGCCGACTCCGAAGGTGCTCCCAAGGCTTGTGAAGATGCAGGTGTTCCCAACGTAGCATACAACCTTGACACCCGTTCATGGGGTCCCAACACAGCTCTTATTTCTTCTAAGATTAACTGGCAGCCTTACTTTGAACATATGATCAAGGCTACTCAGGAAGGTACTGCAATTGAGCAGGATTTCTGTAAGGGTCTTGAAGAAGGCGTTGTTATGACTCTTGGCTTCAACGAAAAGGTTGCAGCTGAAGGCACAGAAGCTAAGCTTGAAGAAGTTAAGGCTAAGCTTATTTCCGGCGAAATCAAGGTGTTCGATACTACAACCTTCACAGTTAAGGGCGAAGCTCTTACCTCCTACAAGGCTGATGTTGACAGTGATGCAGCATTCACTCCCGACACAGAAGTTATTGCTGACGGTTATTTCCATGAATCCGAATACCGTTCTGCACCTTACTTTGATGTAGATATCGATGGTATCACAATTAAATAAAACAAATCAACAAAAGAGTCCAAGGCGGAGCGGTTGCTCCGCCTCGTACTCCTTTTTTCTTTTATTAAAGCCCATAAGCATTTGTGGGTTTTACTGAAAGAAAAAAATAACTGGAGGGCTGTTTAAATTGAGTAAGGTTCCTGCAATAGAGCTTGTAAACATTTGTAAATCCTTCGGCTCGGTTATGGTAAACAAAAATGTTTGCCTCACCGTAAACAAGGGTGAAATTCTGTCTATCCTCGGTGAAAATGGTAGCGGAAAAACAACTCTTATGAATATGATATCCGGTATATATTACCCCGACAGCGGTCAGATTTTTATTGACGGCAACGAGGTGGTTATTTCCTCACCCAAGGATGCCTATGCACATAAAATAGGTATGATTCATCAACATTTCAAGCTTGTTGATGTTTTTTCAGCAACAGAAAATATCATTCTTGGTCTTGAGGACGAAGATGGCTTTAACCTTTCTGCCGCAGCAGAACGGGTAAAGGAAATCGGAGAACGCTACGGTTTTGTCATTGATCCCAACAAGAAAATTTACGAAATGTCTGTTTCGGAAAAGCAGACTGTTGAAATTCTCCGTGTTCTTTACCGTGGTGCAGACATTCTCATTCTTGATGAGCCCACAGCCGTTTTAACTCCCCAGGAAACCGAAAAGCTGTTCGATGTTCTCCGCTGTATGAGAGATGACGGCAAGGCTGTTGTTATTATAACCCATAAGCTTCACGAAGTTCTTTCTCTTTCCGACCGTGTTGCGGTTCTTCGCAAAGGTGAATATATAGGAACTGTGGACACCTGTGATGCTACAGAAACCTCCCTTACGGAAATGATGGTGGGTAAAAAAGTAAGCCTTGATATCGAACGGAACGACCCGATAAATCCCATTCCCCGTCTTGAGGTTAACGATATAAACTGTGTTAACCGCGAAGGTGTTACCGTGCTCAGTGATGTTTCCTTCTCAGTAAATTCCGGTGAAATTCTCGGTATTGCCGGCATTTCAGGCAGCGGTCAGCGTGAGCTTCTTGAATGCATTGCAGGTCTTCAGCATCTTACCGATGGTGAAATTATATATCATAATCCTCAGACAAACATTTCTGAAAATCTCCGAAACAAAACACCTATGCAGATTCGTGATTTGGGTGTGCGTCTTGCCTTTGTACCGGAAGACAGACTCGGTATGGGTCTTGTGGGAAATATGGATATTGTTGACAATATGATGCTTCGCAGCTACAAGAAGGGTGCATCTGTTTTTCTTGACAGAAAAGCTCCTCAGAATCTTGCAGAAGATATCATCACAAGGCTTGGTGTGGTTACTCCCAACGCCAACACTCCTGTAAGGAGACTTTCCGGTGGTAACATACAAAAAGTTCTTGTAGGCAGAGAAATCGCCTCGTCTCCCACGGTGCTTATGGCGGCTTATCCCGTCCGCGGGCTTGACATTGGTGCTTCTTATACAATTTACAATCTTCTTAATGAGCAAAAAAGCAAAGGCGTTGCCGTTGTTTTTGTTGGTGAAGACCTTGATGTGTTAATCGACCTTTGTGACCGTATTCTTGTGCTCAGCAGCGGTCATGTAAGCGGTATTGTGGATGCCCGCACAACCACAAAGGAAGAAATCGGTCTGCTTATGACTAAAGTAAAGGAGGGGCATACAAATGAGCAGTAATTCACATACACACGAACCCGCAATTCAAATTTCAAAGCGTCCCTTTATGCCTTTAAAGCAATCACTTGTTGTAAGAGCCGTTGCTGTTCTTCTTGCTCTTATCATCTGTGCTCTTGTTATTGTTTTCCTTACCGGTTACAATCCCCTTCAGGTATATAGTGCAATGTTCAGCGGTGCTTTTGGTTCAAGCCGTAAAATATGGTACACTTTGCAGAATATGGCTATGCTTCTTTGCATTTCTCTTGCAGTAACACCCGCTTTTAAAATGAAGTTCTGGAACATAGGTGCCGAAGGTCAGACTCTCATAGGCGGTCTCGCAACCGCTGCTGTAATGATTTACTGCGGCAACACTCTTCCCCCTTATCTCAGCATTCCGCTTATGGTTGTAGCTGCCATTGTTGCAGGTATGCTTTGGGGTATTGTTCCTGCAATTTTCAAAGCAAAATTCGGAACAAACGAAACCCTGTTTACACTTATGATGAACTATGTTGCAATGCAGCTTATATCCTACTTCATAGTGCTTTGGGAAAACCCTAAGGATTCCAACCATATAGGTATTATAAATATGTCAACCGGAGGAGGATGGCTTCCTTCTCTGTTCGGTCAGAAATATCTTTTGAACATTGTAATTGTTGCACTCATAACCCTTGGAATGTTCATTTACCTGAAATACAGCAAACACGGTTATGAAATATCCGTTGTTGGTGAAAGTGAAAACACCGCCCGTTACATAGGCATTAATGTTAAAAAGGTTATTATCCGCACAATGGCACTTTCAGGTGGTCTTTGCGGTATTGCCGGCTTCCTGCTGGTTTCCGGCACACACCATACTCTGGATACAAACACCGCCGGTGGTATGGGCTTTACAGCAATTATGATTTCCTGGCTTGCAAAGTTCAACCCCTTTGTTATGATACTTGTTTCACTTCTTATTGCATTTCTTGAAAAAGGTGCCGGTGAAATTGCAACCTCCTGCGGTTTAAACCAGAGTATTGCAGATATTTTAACCGGAATCATTTTATTTTTCATTATAGGCAGTGAGTTTTTCATACAGTACAAGCTCTCTTTCCGTAAAAATCACAAGGAGGTGGCGTAATGTTTGCTCCTATAATTAAAGCAGCCATTGTTCAGGGCATTCCCCTTCTTTTCGGTTCAACCGGTGAAATAATCACAGAAAAATCAGGTAACCTTAACCTGGGAATACCCGGTATAATGTACATGGGCGGCAGCGCAGGTATTATTGGTGCTTATATTTACGAGCAGAGCTGTGCTTCTGCCGGAATTTCACCCAACCCCGTCCTTTGCATTCTCATCCCCTTGCTTTCCTCTCTGCTTGGTTCATCACTTATGGCGCTCATTTACAGCTTCCTTACCATAACACTCCGTGCCAATCAGAATGTAACCGGTCTTGCGCTTACCACCTTCGGTGTTGGTTTTGGTGATTTCTTCGGTGGTTCACTTACCAAAATTTACGGTGTTGGCGGTAACATTTCAGTAAAAGCAACCTCTGATATATTCAAAACTCCTCTTCCTTTTGCAGATGACCTGGGTAGTATAGGCACAATCTTTTTCTCTCACGGTTTTCTGGTTTATGTTGCAATAATAGTAGCTTTTGTATCAGCATTTATATTAAAGAAAACCCGTATAGGATTGCATTTGCGTGCCGTTGGTGAAAACCCTGCCACAGCAGACGCCGCAGGCATAAATGTAACCCGTTACAAATATGCAGCAACTATTGTAGGCGGTGCTATTGCCGGTCTTGGCGGCTTATATTTCATTATGGATTACATAGGCGGCTCCTGGACAAACGGTGGTTTCGGTGACCGCGGATGGCTTGCCATTGCGCTTGTTATCTTTGCTCTTTGGCGTCCGAATATCGGTATTCTTGGTTCATTCATTTTTGGTGGACTTTACATTGCTTACGCATACACACCGGGTCTCAGCCGAAGCAGTGCAGCACTTTTCAATATGCTTCCTTATGTTGTAACCATAGTTGTACTTATTATAACAAGTATGCGTAACAAAAAGGAAAATCAGCCTCCGGCGTCCCTTGGTTTACCTTATTTCCGCGAAGACAGATAAAAAAAATCTTGACATTTTACCATTTTAGTGTTATAATTTAATAGAATATTCAAAAGCTATGACGAAGAGAGTAGCCTTGAACACCGTTATTCAAGAGAGGGAAACCACCGGCTGAAAGTTTCCTGTAACGGCTCATGGTGAAGACCACTTCCGAGCTGCACCGCCCAACACCGCACAACCGGAAAAGTAAGCGATGCCGTCACTTCGCGTTATGAAGCAAATGAGTTAAAAATCAAGGTGGAACCGTGC
>JAZQCS010000094.1:0-6050 GCA_045546415.1 Clostridia bacterium
GGCATATTCTGTAAACTCCGTTGGCACATATGTAATTTCTCCAACCGTAAACCCACGGTAAATAAGTTGAATCGAATTCATTCTGAAAAAATATTCTTCGTTTTCGCACAGGTTTTCCTTCTTTTTTCTGCGAAAAAAACCAAAAGCCATTTCATATCACTCCATCCAAATATTATTCCGGAACACCTGCCGACATAGCAGCATAAACCCCGCCATTTGCAATAAGCTCGTTGTGTGTTCCCTGCTCTGCAATGCCGTCCTTTGTAAGCACAATAATGTTATCGGCATCACGGACTGTAGAAAGTCTGTGAGCTACAACTATGGTTGTTCTGCCCTTTGAAAGGTCAGCAAGCGACTGCTGAATATACATTTCAGTAGTGTTATCGAGGGCACTTGTAGCCTCATCAAGAATAAGAACAGGCGGATTTTTAAGGAAAACTCTTGCTATTGCAATACGCTGTTTCTGACCGCCGGAAAGCTTTATACCCCGTTCGCCAATATATGTTTCATATTTATCAGGGAGAGTTTCCACAAAAGTGTCGATTTTTGCAAGCCTTGCAGCCTCAAGAACCTCTTCTTTTGAGGCATCGGGATTGCCGTAAGCAATGTTATCATAAATTGTTCCGGTAAACAGAAATACATCCTGTTGAACAATACCTATATTTTTTCTTAAGGATTCAAGCGTAATGTCCCGGATATCTCTTCCGTCAAGGGTAATTTTACCGTCATCAATTTCATAAAACCGTGGCAACAAATGGCATACTGTTGTTTTACCACCACCGGAAGAGCCGACAAAAGCTACTGTTTTACCTGACGGAATGCTTACATTAATATTTTTAAGCACCTCCTGCCCTTCCTCATAAGAGAATGTAACATTATCAAAACGGATATCGCCCTTTACATTTTCAATATCGATTGCATTATCCGAATCCTTTTCGGGCTCCTGAGACATAATTTCGCAAAAACGGGTATAGCCGGAAAGTCCGTTCTGATACTGTTCAACAAAACCAATAAGCTGACGGATAGGCTTCATAAACATATTAACATACAGAAGGTATGCAACAAGGTCAGCAAAATCTATGTAGTCATAGCTAAGGAAAATTCCTCCTGCAATAATCACAACAACATTAAGAAAATCCAGAATAAAGCTGTTACCGCTAAAAAATTCAGCCATTGCTTTATAGGCAGATTTCCTTGCTTCAACAAAATTATTATCGTTTTCAACAAACTTTTCCATTTCGGTTTCATAGTTCACGAAGGATTTTGAAACGCGGATTCCCGCAAGGCTGTTTTCAAGGTTAGCATTAACCTCTGCAACCTTTTCGCGTGTCTCTTTGAATGCATCAGACATCTTCTGTCTCTTTCTGCCTGTAAATATTATAAGCACAGGCAAAATCGCAAAAATAATAAGGGTAAGCCAGGGGTTTATCCAGCACATAAGAACAAATGAACCGGCAAGCATTATTATTGACAGAAACAAATCCTCAGGACCATGATGTGCAAGCTCTGAAATTTCCTGAAGGTCATTTACAACTCTTGACATAAGAGAACCGGTTTTGTTGTTATCGAAATAAGTAAAAGGCAGCTTTTGCAAATGTGTGAAAATCTCTTTGCGCATATTTGACTGTATGCCTACACCTATAACATGACCGTAATACTGAATAAAATAGTTCAGTCCCATTTTAATTATATAAAGCACAAGCATTATAATTCCAACGGTAATGAGCTTGTCAACAAGCTTATTTGGAATATAATCGTTTATCATAACCCTTGTAATCATCGGGTAAAAAAGGTCACATAGTGAGGAAAGAAACGCGCAGAACATATCTGCAGCAAACCACCACTTAAAAGGTTTATAATATTTTGCAAAACTTCTGATCATTATTCCTCTTCCCCGTTCATTTTCAGTTTTTCAGCCTGGTCTGCTGTTACAAGGCTGTCAACAACTTCTGTTAAATCGCCATTAAGTATTGCCTCAAGCTTATAAAGTGTAAGTCCGATACGATGGTCGGTAAGTCTTCCCTGAGGGTAGTTGTAGGTTCTGATTCGTTCGCTTCTGTCGCCTGTGCCAACCTGACTGCGACGCTCAGCGGCAAGCTCGCTCTCCTGAGCTTCAAGCATCTGCTCATAAATTCTTGAACGAAGAATTTTCATTGCCGCATCCTTGTTCTGGTGTTGTGAGCGTTCAGACTGGCAGGCAACAACAACGCCTGTGGGTATATGTGTAATACGGACAGCCGACTCGGTTTTGTTTACATGCTGACCGCCTGCACCGCTTGCCCTGTAAACATCAATACGAAGGTCTGCTTCGTTAATTTCAACATCCACATCCTCAACCTCCGGAAGCACCGCAACAGTAACCGTGGAGGTGTGAATTCTTCCCTGGGACTCAGTTTCAGGCACTCGCTGAACACGGTGTACACCGCTTTCATATTTAAGACGGGAATATACCCTTGTACCGGATATCTGAAAAATTATTTCCTTAAAACCCCCAAGACCGGTTTCACTTTGCTCCATAATTTCAATTTTCCATCTGTTGCTTTCCGCATACATCGAATACATCCTGAAAAGTGCAGCAACAAAAAGCGCAGCCTCATCTCCGCCTGCACCTGCACGGATTTCAACAATAACATTCTTTTCGTCGTTAGGGTCCTGAGGAAGGAGAAGAATTTTAAGCTCATGAGCAGTTGTTTCAAGACGCTGCTTTGCTTCATCAAGTTCCATTTCAACAAGCTCACGAAAATCCTTATCAAGCTTTTCCTCAAGCATTTCTTTAGCTTCTGCAATATCCGTTTCTGCTTTTTTATGCTCACGGTATTTCTCAACAATAGGGGTTATTTGTGAAAGCTCCTTACAAAGCTTTGTCCACAGTTTATTATCGGCAATAACCTCAGGGTCCGCCACCTTTTTGTTGAGGTCTTCAAATTTTTCTTCAATAAAATCAAGTTTTGCAAACATTTATTTTAATTTCCTTTCAGTAAATTACTCAAACAAGCCTTGAATTTCTTCAAGAGTCATAGCGGAAATGTTTCCTGTACCCTCCTGAAGCACAGAGTTTATAAGCTCCTGTTTTTTTTCTTTCAGATTCTGTATTTTTTCTTCAATGGTGCCCTTTGCTACAAGCTTAATTACCTGAACAACCTTTGTCTGGCCTATACGGTGAGCACGGTCGGTTGCCTGATTTTCAACAGCAGGATTCCACCACGGGTCAAAATGTATAACCGTATCGGCACCAACAAGGTTAAGTCCTGTACCGCCGGCTTTAAGGGAAATAAGGAAAACATCACGCTGTCCCTCGTTAAATGCATTACACATTTCAACACGCTTGGAGCTTTTCACCCCTCCATCAAGATAAAAATAACTTATTCCCATCTGTCTCAGCATATCACCAATAATTTCAAGCATGGAGGTAAACTGAGAAAAAATAAGCATTCTTCTACCCGAAGAGACACCGTTTTCAACAATTTCAAGCAGAGTATTCAGCTTACCGCTGCCCCCTTCATAGTTTTCCACAAATAAGGAGGGATGACAGCAAAGCTGACGGAGTCTTGTAATTTGTGCAAGAATTTCTATACGGCTTTTTTCAAAACCTTTTTCCCTTGTAAGACGAAGAATTTCCTCTCTTGCCCTATAGGCGTATGCACTGTAAAGCTCCCGTTGTTCCTGTTCGAGGTCGGTAACTGTGTAAGTTTCAATTTTTTCAGGAAGCTCCTGCATAACACCGCTTTTAAGTCTTCTCAAAATAAAGGGAGAGGTATGTTCAAGCAGCATTGCAACAGCGGACCTATCGTTTTTCTTTATTATCGGAATCTCATAAACCTTACGGTATTTTGTTCTTGAAAACAAATATCCGGGCATAACAAAATCAAAAATTGACCAAAGCTCTGTAAGGTTATTTTCAATAGGCGTACCTGTAATTGCAAAATACCCGTCCGCTTTTATCTGTTTTACAGCTTTGGAATTAACTGTATTCGGATTTTTGATATGCTGTGCTTCATCAATAAAGCAATAACCCCAATGTCTCTTGGTATAAGCTTTAACATCACGCCGTATAAGACCGTACGAGGTAATAACAGCAACACAGTCGTCGGTTTTTGAAAGAATGTCCCTCCGTTCTTCCGGAGTACCATAAACTATTTTCACCTTGTATCCCGGTGCAAACTTTTCAAATTCCGCTTGCCAGTTAAACAAAAGAGATGTTGGAACAACAACAAGAGAAGGGATTTTTTTCTTTTCATATTCAGAAATTATAAAGGCAATGGTCTGCAAGGTTTTACCAAGACCCATTTCATCCGCAAGTATACCTCCAAACCCATACCCAGCCATTGTTTTAAGCCATCTGAACCCCGCAACCTGATATTCTCTCATAATTCCTTTAAGGCAATCAGGAACTTCAAAATCGGTTTTCACCGGATTCTTAAGCTTTTCAACAATATCAAGGAATGATTTATCTCTGTTAATTTCAAGAAGTTCAGAGTTTTCCTGCGTGCCGATATAAAGAGCTTTTGACAAAGAAATTTCAGCTGCTCCATCAGGACTCACCTGAGCTTCCGCATTGTCAAGAATATCCCCCACAACCTCAAGAGCCTTTGATTTCAAATTCACAAAGTTTCCGTTTGTAAGACGGTAAAAATTCTGTTTTTCCCTTACGGCAGCAAGAACATTTTCAAGTTCATTTACCGGTATATCATCAATATCCAGCTGAAATTCAAATAAATCACCTGCACCGATATTAATTGAACCTGTAGCTTTTGAAGGAATAACTACACGGAGCTTATAAAAATCCTCTGAGTAGAAAATTTCCGAAACTGTGCTCAGCATTTCAAGACCAGTTTCAAGAAAGCTGTAAATTTTAGCAGGAGAATTCAGTAAAAGATATCCGTTTTTAAGAACAAAACCAAGCTTTGCAGCCATGCGTATAAACTCATTTTCTCGCCTTTTGTCACGCAGAAGAACTCTTTCTCTGCAATCGGGTTTTTCTCCAAGAAAATGGTTAAATTCGAAATTTTCATAGCAAAACAATGCTTTAGCCTGAATGTTTTTATCAGGCGTTGTTTCAAGGTAAACCTTAACCTTCAGCTCAGCTATTATTATGTCCTTTCGGATTTCGTTGTCAACTGATAAATCCGAAAGATACCGGAGTCTCGGCATAACATGTTCCACAAGAGCATCCTTGTCCTTGGAATTAAAGAAAATACTTGTCCTGTTGACAGTTTTTCCCGCAGTACAAAAGGCTTTACAAACACTTGCGTGTTCAAGGGACAGAACATGGAGTGCCTCCTCAAAAAATATAATTCTGTAATCAGAAGTAATGGGTTTAATATTTATCCACTTTTCGAAGTCAACTTTATATTTTTCATCCGTTTTTGAAAATTCAAGAGGAATCTGCAGGTTATCAACCATAATATTATATTCTTCAGCTTTGTTTGTATCAAAAAACACCTTATATTGTTCGCATTTTGATACAAGCTTGAAAACAGAAATACAAATATTACCTGTCAGGGGTATGTAACGTTCAGGCAGCGTTCTGCCTGTATCGTTATATAATTGTTTCAAAGACAGTAAATATTCAACAAGATTATTTTCATTATCACCAAAGGTTTGCGTTTTTCCGTTGAATACAAAATTTTTACTGAACTCAACAGCTGTGTTTTCGGCAACACATTCAAGGAACTTTTCAGTTTTTCGCACCTTGTAAAGCTTTTCATCGCCAATTTCAATGCCCAGTTTTACTGAATGATTACCTCTTTCGTTAACCGAAATTTCTATTACAGGTACAAATTTCAAAACCTTCTTGTTGCGAACAAGACGGATATTTGTAAGGGTTTTAACAATTCCCGATGCAACATTTTCGCACATGGTTTTGTACTCTGTGTCATTTTCACGGCTTTGTTCTTTTTCAAATGCAACGAGGGCTGCTACAACATGCTTGCATATGCCGACAGAAGCACCAATTCTTCCACAGTTACACTGAACATTTTTAATTTCATCTTCTGCAAAGGAAACCCCTATTTCATAGGTATCGGTAACACCTTTCACCTTTGCATTAA
>JAZQCS010000095.1:0-26757 GCA_045546415.1 Clostridia bacterium
CAAAACTGCCTTACCTGGTTGTGGCGTTCTTTTTTATTCAAACATTTTGGTTATATCTTTTTTATATTTTGTTCTGTAAATTCTACGAAGAATTGCGTTACGCAAAACCCCCGGCTTATCCTTTGGAAAATAGCGTTTATAAAGCTGTTCGTAGGTCATTTTATCAAAATGTGCAAAAAAATCTTTACGCATAAAGTTGGTATGTGGCCTTGCACCTAAGTGAACACTTTCTTTCACAGCCTCCTCAACAGAATATTCCCATGTTTCCATAGTTTCCTTTATAAGGTTATAGAATTTTTCACCCTTGGGTGAATTTATAACTATCATGGAAAGACCTTTATTCTCCGGATCAAGCTCTTTATATTTTTCACCGCCAAACCAATCCCCCAGAGTTATATCGCCAATTCGTTCCATTGGTGCAAAGGGACAGGTATAACATGACGGACGCTGAAACAAATTCGTTGTAAAGCCCATGTTAAACTTGTCTTTTCTGCCGGATTCGGTAAGCCTTGTTCCATCCTCATATATATAAGAAAACTGAACAGGTTTCCATCCGGCTGTTTTATCACGGAAGAAAGCCACAACCTTTTTCCCGGTTTTCTTCTCGTGTTCTTGTAAATACTTCTCAAACACTTTTTCCGAAGGTACACCGTGACACACAAGGTCAGCTGTTAAAAGATTTTCATAATCCTTACCAAGATAACCATAAAGACCGGCAATCTGACAGGGTGTGCCGGTAAACAGAACAAGCCTTCCGTTCTCCAGCTGAGTTTTAGCAAGACGGTAGTTCATATCCACATGACTCTGCAGATATTTCGACCCCTGCAGAAGTTTCAGCTCATTATGGGTTTCAGCCATAATGTGTTGAACTTTTGTGACCATATCTCCCGCAACGCCAAACACCGCACCGCCATTTTCAACCACATACTCACCAAGCAGATGAGCAACACCACCACTTGAGCTTTTTGCAAGTGCATTCTTTTCATTATTATAACAGGCAACCGACTTAATACCCTTTCTTTCCTTGCGGACACCATCTGCACCACTGTTAAAGGGACAGACCTTTTCACACAATCCGCAATCCACACATACAGATTCGTCAACCTCCGGATATCTGAAACCCTCACTGTCTGTTTTCATGGATATGCAGTTCCGGGGACAAGCGTTAATGCAGGCATAACATCCGCTGCATTTTGTTTTGTCGCTTATTTTCAGCATAAAAATCACCTTCTATGTTTAATTGTACCACATAAACCCTGCTATGTCAATTATAAAAACCAGGTTAATTTTTGCCATAAATTGTCAAAAAGAAATTTTTTTAATTTTTTTACAAAAAATACTTGACAAACCGATTTTCCCGTGGTATAATATATATCGTTGATTAAAGATATGCAGTCGTGGCGGAATTGGCAGACGCGCTAGATTAAGGTTCTAGTGTCCACCATAACGTGAGAGTTCAAGTCTCTCCGACTGCACCAACAAGAAGAGAGAGTATCGCGAGATGCTCTCTTTTTTTATTTCAAAAACTTTCCTGAAAATGTCCATTTTTCCTTGACAAATAACCTTCTGAGTGGTATAATGGTCCGAGTATGATTTCAAAGGAGTGTCATTTTATGAATAATACTACACGGGTAAAGCTTGGTTGTTATGCCACCAATTCAACAATGGCCATTGTTGGCAACCTTCCTCCTATTTTGTTTCTGACCTTTCGCGAGGCTTACGGAATTTCCTTTTCGCTTTTAGGGTTGCTTGTTCTGGTGAACTTTTCCACACAGCTTACAATAGATCTTATTTTCTCGTTCTTTTCCCATCGTTTCAATATCCCCAAGGTAGTTAAAACAACCCCTCTTTGGGCAATTGCAGGTTTCATTATTTTTGCAGTTACTCCGCAGCTGTTCCCGGATTATGCATACATAGGAATAATTACAGGAACTGTTCTTTTTTCTGCCGCAAGCGGTTTTGCTGAGGTGCTTATAAGCCCGGTTATTGCTGCACTTCCTTCCGAAAACCCGGAAAGAGATATGAGCATGCTGCACGCAGTTTATGCCTGGGGTGCTGTGTTTGTAATACTCTTCAGCACAGTTTTTCTGTTGATTTTCGGCTCTTCATACTGGCATATTCTTGCTCTTATTCTCACTCTTATACCACTTACAGCCTTCATTTTGTTCGCCGGCAGCAAACTACCCGAAATGGAAACTCCCGAAAAGGTTTCAGGCGTTATAACTATGCTTAAAAACAAATTTATATGGCTTTCCTTTGCCGGTATATTCCTCGGTGGTGCCAGCGAGGTTACCATGGCGGAATGGGCTTCAGGTTACCTTGAGAAGGCACTTTCGGTTCCCAAAATATGGGGTGATATCTTTGGTGTTGCTCTGTTTTCTGTTGCCCTTGGTCTTGGCAGAACACTTTATGCAAAATTCGGAAAAAACATTGAACGGGTTCTTTTGCTCGGCTCAATTGGTGCAACCTTGTGTTACCTCGTTGCGGCAATATCTCCATTCCCCATTTTCGGTCTTTTTGCCTGTGCTTTTACCGGTTTCTGTGTTTCAATGCTTTGGCCCGGAAGCCTTATTGTATCATCAGGAAGATTCCCCTCAGGCGGTGTATTCATTTATGCACTTATGGCGGCAGGCGGTGATTTTGGTGCGGCTGTCGGACCCCAGCTCGTTGGTCTTGTAACTGACTTTTCCATTGCAAACGAAAAGCTTTCATCCTTTGCCGGATCTCTCGGAATGACCCCCGATCAGTTTGGCATGAAGCTCGCCATGATTATAGGTATGTTGTTCCCGCTTTGTGCTATTGGAATATTCACCGCAATTTGCAAAACAAAAAAGAAATATCAATAATAAAAAATGCCTTTGAAACCAAATTTCAAAGGCATTTTCTTTTTTACTTAAGTGCTTTTGTTTTCCATTTTCCTCTTGCATAGAATATGGATGTAAGTATTGCACCCATAACCCAGGAGCAAAGAAGCGAAATCTGAATACATTCCTGGTTACCGTAAGGAAGCTCCGGTGTTCTTGTAAGGAAAGAAATACCGTAAGCAAGGGGCACACGAAAGGCTACTGTTGTAATAAGCGAAATCCACATAGGTGTAACAGTATCACCTGCGCCGCGCATAATACCGGACAGGCTCTGGGTTACAGCCATTGCAATATACCCTGCTGCAAGAATCAGCATAAGATTATAGCTTAATTCCACAACCGATTTATTAAACATTCCCATAAGGGGTTTTCCAAAAATGAGAATAAGACCCGTGAGCACCGTTGAACATCCTACCGCCATAAGAGTTCCCTGTTTTGCACCCTTTGTTACTCTGTCATAAAGCCTTGCTCCCACATTCTGTCCTGCATATGTAGTCATTGCCATACCAAAAGAAAAGTTTGGCATCATAGCAAAGCCGTCCACTCTCATAATAACAACATTGGCGGCAACAAACTCTTCCGGGAAACAGTTTGTAAGCCTCTGCACAATAATCATAGCTGAAGACATTATTGCCTGGGTAAGTCCCGAAGGTAAACCGAGTTTTATCAGCATTTTAACATAGTTTGCTTTAGGCTTAAGGTATTTTGGTTTAAAATCGAAAAAATCTTTCATTTTAGAAAGCTTTATCAAACAAAGCATCGCTGAAGTAATCTGAGCAATAACGGTAGCAAGAGCTACACCCGCAACACCCATTTCCAGTACAATAACAAAAAACAAATCCAGAATAATATTTATAACCGTTGCCACAATAAGATAAATAAGTACAGAAACCGAGTCACCCATACCTCTTATTATTCCGCTTAATATGTTATAAAAAGCCATGCCTATAATTCCCACAAGGGAAATCATAAGATATTCCCAACACCAGTCAATAAGCTGGGGTTGGGTATTGAGGGCTTCAAGAATAAACCGAAGAAGCGGTGCCATAACCGCAACCAGCACTATGTAGCAAACCGCTGTTACTGTGATACTGTTTCCTACGGTATAAGAAACCCTTTCACGGTCTTTTGCTCCTACATACTGCGAAACCATTATTCCTGCTCCGGCAGAAATACCGATGAACAGTACAAGCAGCATATTAAGTATAGGACCGGCACTTCCAACCGCTGCCAGAGCACTTACTCCCTCATTGCCCATGTAGTTACCTACAACCATTGCATCAACGGTATTATAAAGCTGCTGGGCAATATTACCTATCAGCATCGGCAATGTAAATTGCACTATACATTTCCACGGACTCCCTTGGGTCATATCGGTAGGTCCAAGTAAATTTCTTACCATTTTATCATTTCCTTTCTACGGCAAAACCGTTTTATCTTACAAGTACATATTGCACCGAGTATGGCGGCATAAAACTACCTGCGCCAAAATCAAAATCATTTCCGGAAATAAGCTCCTTGCCCCACCCTGCATTGGCGTTGTAATGGGCGGTGTACTCATTTTCATCGGCATTTATCAGCACAATTATTCTTTCCCCCTCGTGAAAACGCTCAAAAACAAGCTGACGGTTTGTAAGGTGAAGAATATTTATTCCGCCATAGCACAAGCTTTTGTAACTGCTGTGAATTTTTGCAGTTTTTGCAATAAAATCGGTCAGTTCGTTCCACTCAGGTTTTTCAAAACAAGGACGCAAAGCATTATCTCCCTGCTCTTTTCTGCCTTCTGCTCCCCATTCACTACCATAATATATGCAGGGAATTCCCGGCATTGCCATAAGCAGACCGTATGCCGGTTTAAGATGATTTTTATTTTCCAGATTTGAGGCAAGACGGGTAACATCATGATTATCCACAAACCCTATAAGCCTCATACCCCGGTACATACACCAATCCTCGTTACCGAAGCGGTTACGAAGTGAATGCCCTATTTCAAACATATTCATACTGTTAAAAGAGGAATAAACCCCTTTGAAGCACTCATAGTTTGTTGCGCTATGAAGCATTTCACCGTTTATAACCTCTGCATAGTTACCGTGAATCATTTCTCCCGCAAGGAAAAAGTCAGGCTTCTTTGAGGATGTAAAGCTGCGTAATTCTCTCATAAACTGACGGTCAAGCATATATGCCACATCAAGCCTCAAGCCGTCAATATTAAATGCCTCTATCCATCCGCCAATACAGCTGAAAAGATAGTTTTTTACATCAGGATTGCAAAGATTCAGTTTAACAAGCTCATAGTGGCCTTCCCAGCCCTCATACCAGAAGCCGTCATTGTAACAGCTGTTTCCTTCAAAGCTGATATGAAACCAGTCTTTATACTGAGAATCCCACTTTTTTTCGCGGACATCACGGAATGCAAAAAAATCTCGACCGACATGGTTAAACACACCATCCAGAATAACTTTTATTCCTCTGTTATGAAAAAGAGTACAAATCTCTTTAAAATCCTCATTAGTGCCAAGCCTTACATCAATTTTAGTAAAATCCGATGTGTCGTAACCGTGGGCAGAGCTTTCAAAAACAGGACAAAAATAAACAGCGCTTATACCCAGCTTTTCCATGTGAGGTACAAACTCTTTAAGTTTCAGAATTCTTTGCTGTAAAACACCGTCATTCTGAGCAGGTGCACCAACCATTCCAAAGGGATATATCTGATATATTACGCTTTCATCAAACCACATAACTGTATCTCCTGATTTTTTACATTAAAACAGCGAAGGCGATACCGCCTTCGCTGTTTTGGTGCCGAAAACCGGGATCGAACCGGTACGGGAGTCGCCTCCCACAGGATTTTAAGTCCTGGGCGTCTGCCAGTTCCGCCACTTCGGCTCATTTTTAACAACAATTATTATACCACACCCGAAAAGATTTGTCAAGGTTTTAAAAAAAATTTTTCTGTTAAATATGACGATTTGATAACATTGTCAAAAAATATTGATTTTAAGCCTTTAATGTAGTATAATGTAGATAAATACCAAAGGAGGTTATACATAATGAAAAAAATTCTTGCTCTTTTAGTTGCCGGCACTATGCTTTTCTCTGTTTCCGGCTGTAAAAAAACCGAAGAACCCCCGGAAGTTCCCGAAAACATCAAAACAGAAAACCCTACGGAGCCCGATGCCTGCGATTTTTATAAGGCTATGCAAACGGATTTCCGACCCATAGCTGTTATGATAGATAACGATGACAAGAACGCCCGTCCTCAGTTAGGGCTTGAAAGTGCTTACCTCATTTACGAAATGGTAGTTGAAGGTGCCGCAACACGCTTTATGGCTCTTTATAAAAATGCAGATATGGAAAAAATCGGTCCGGTACGCTCATCAAGGCACTATTTCCTTGATTTCGTCCAGGAAAACGATGCGAGATATGTTCATTCAGGCTGGAGTGACAAGGCTGCTATAGAAATTAAAAACAAGGGCATAAACAACATAAACGGTCTTACCGACAACATTTTCTGGCGCGATAAAACCTATGATAACACCTGGCACAACCTTTACACAGGTCTTGACAAGGCTGAAGAGCTTATGAAGAAAAAGGGCTACCGCGAAACCTCGGAGGTAAAGCTGTTTGAATATCATAAAAATCCGGTAACACCTGAGGGTGAGGATGCAGTTTCGCTTTACATTGATTATGCACCCTTCTACGATGTGAAATTTGTGTATAACCCCGAAACCAAGCTTTACGAACGCTATGTAAACGGTAATCCTCACAAATCCCAGACCGGTGAAATTCTCACAGCAAAAAACATTATTGTATATGACCTTTTGAATGTGCCCCTTAACGACGGTGTTTATGCACCCCGTCAGGATATCAATACAGTAGGCAACGGTGAAGGCTATTATATGTCTGAAGGCAAGGCTGTGAAAATAAACTGGAAAAAAACCTCACGCTCAGCGCAGACAATCTACACCGATGCAAACGGAGAAAAAATTGTGCTGAATCCCGGTCAGACTTACATTCAGATAGCACCATCAACAGTAGGCTATACGGTTTCCTGACATAACGAAAGGAGGGTTATAATATGAAAAAACTGCTTTGCTTTTTTGTTATTCTTTCTCTTTTTACAGTTCCGGTTTGTGCCCGTCCCGGTGACATTGCCGGCGAAATATATGCAACCGACATAAAAGCATATATTAACGGCATTGAGGTGCCCTCCTACTGTATCAACGGAAAAACCGTCATTATTCCGGAGGATGTTACTCATTGCACATGGAACGAAGCAGAAAGGTCGTTACAGATTACCTCTTTTTATCCGTATTTAATAAAAGGAGGAACTAATTCCTCAGTTTTACCTATAGGCAAGAAAATCGGCAATATATATGAAACTGATATTAAAACCTATCTTTTAGGCAGGGAAATAAAAGCTTATGCCCTGAACGGCAAGGTTGCCGTTGCCATTGAGGATATAGGCTATGACAACGAATTTTCCCCTTACGGCGGAAAATATATCTGGAATGCTGATACGCGTACAATTTCCCTGGAGTTCATTTATTCCAACAGTACCCTTCTCCGGGATATGCTTGTTGACCGTAATTTGTGTATGACAGTTACAGAAACCGGTGAAATTGCTTTTGCACCCGAAATGGGCTTTGGTACCGTTACCTCCGAATTTTACAACGAGCAGACCCTTCAGCTGTTTCCCATTACCTATAACGGAGAAACCGTTGGATATTCCTATGTTTCCGAGCTTAACGGTGAAAGATATTCTGCTACAAATTATTTCTTTACGGAGCGCCTCGCAGAAATTATCCCTTTGGTTACCGTAAAACAACCGACCCGTGAAGAGTGGCTCAGCTTCTTTGAAAGCCAGATGTACACCGTGATAGATTCTTTCGAAACTGAAGATTACATTTTCCTTTATATGTATCAGCCCGGCCCTCACGGTTCAACTGAAATGATACAACGCATAAACAGCAAGGGTTACCGCATACAGTACGAGGATAAATTTGAATCGGTAAGCTTTCACGGTCAGAAGCATTTTGACAACCTTGTAATTGACAGAGAAAACCGGAAAGTAACCTTCCGTTATGACTATAACTACGAAATAGAGCTGGACAGCGGTGTAATGCTGCAAATTCCATAATAGTCAGGATATGCTCTTCATAATCCCCAACCATTTAATAATCCTTTGTCACAGAGGTGTAAATTGGTACGGCAAACGCCTAGGGTGACAGCACAATTCAGCAACAGTTTCCGGAAAACTAAGGGATTGTGTTTGAAAAAGACGAAACAAATGATGTAACCCCAAATTTTTATAGCGTAGCAGTTTTATGGCTGCTACGCTATTTTTATTCAGCCGGGATGTTAAGTATTATACCGGACCCATAAAAATTAAAACCGACCTTCCAATCGTCAGATTCCCGTTCTGACTTTCGGAGGTCGGTTTATCTTAGATTTCCATTCTAACTTTTATAGTCGGTTCAAAAATCAACCGTTTCTTTTATTATTTAAAGAGTGTCTGTAATTCGTGCTATGTATTTAAGAATTGCAATAGCATCTGTAACCACAACTATGCCGTCTCCGTCAAAATCCACAGCCTTTACCGAATCCTCAGCAGATTCAACAGTTCCGGCTATCATTTTAAGAACGAAAACCGCATCATAAACGGAAATTTTTCCGTCAAGGTCAGCATCGCCTCTTAAGATAGCTTTGTTGTATTCAAGCACTACTGTTTCGGTAACGCCCCAAAGACCGTCCTTGCAAGCTTTTACCTTCACAGTAACTGTTCCTTCTGTTTCTGGGCTTGTAACTGATATGCCGTTTTCGTAAACTGCGCTGTTTCCGTCAGGCTCGGAGCCGTCAAGGGTGTAGTAAACCTCAGCACCCTCTGTAGCTTCCACCTCAAGGATAAGACCATCGCCTACAGTAAGCTCAGGAATTTCGGTAATAACAGATGCTGTTGGATAAACCGCATCTGTATCAGGATAAAGTACGGTGAAATCTCTTACTATTGTATACTGGCTTCCCTTATAAATTGCCAGGTTAGCATAAACAAGGTCAGTTGCAGGTACAACACCCTCACGGGTAATACTTACACCATCACCGTTTGTAACTGTCATGGTTCCGTTTGAAATTGTAACTGTTGCAACAAGTATGGTATCAATATAAACCTCTGTTGTACCGTTAAATTTGTTTACAATGCGTACATCGTGCAAGCCCGAGTCGAAGGTTACACCTGCAGCGTAACCGATTGTTGTGGATGCACCTGAACCCCAGCTGTTTGCGTTTCTGAAACCGATTTTATCTACACCAAGGTAAATATAAGGAACAGTATTGGAAACCATATTGGTTGCCTGAGGTGACTGCAATGAAACAAACATACCGAAATGAGTTGCACCGTCGGCACTCATATTTTCAGCCTTGAAACGGTATTCCATACCGCCTGCATCTACGGGAATGCCAAACTTTGAATACACATGAGTCCAGCTATTTATTGTATTTTCTGCCGCAAAGCCGTTATCGCCATGCATAACAAACTTGTTGTTATAACCGAAATCTGCACTTGTACCTTCGCTTACTTCGGAGGTTACAAGCTTATAGGTTGCACTTTCGGGGCAGATGTTGTAAACCCCGGTGGAAACCTCACCGTAAACGCCGTTAACCACGCCTACTGCCTTAATTTCAAATGTGTTTCCTTCAATAGCAGAAAGGTCAATGGCACCTTCGGTATATTTTATTCTTGTGCCCTCGCTATCTGTTGGGTCACTGCCGTCAAGAGTATAGTAAACCTCTGCCGCCTCATCCTCTGTGCCAAGGGTAATTTCGGGAACACCTGCATAAGAGCCTGCCACAGGAGTCATTTCAACCTTTGCGGGAACCTTGAAGCTGACTGTAGCCGTATCGGTTGTACCCCAGTATGTGCCGTTGAATGCACGAACTTTTAATGTGATGTCCTGTGCGGATTCGGGACTGTCAAGTACGATGTAGCCGTCACACATAGAACTGTTTTTGTCCGGAAGTGTGCCGTCTGTTGTGTAATAAACTGTAGCATCTGCATCGTCACAGGAAACACCCACTTCCATTTCTGCACCAACATATCCTTCTGCATCATCAATTTCAGCAGTTGCATATGCCTTATCACCTGCGGGGTAAGAAACCGTGAAATCAGCAATGGTTACGGTGTTGGAACCGCGGTAAAGTGCCAGGTTTGCGTAAGCATAATCGGTAGCTGTCACAACACCTTCACGGGAAATGCTTTCGCCGTCAGTATTGGTAAGTGTCATAACACCGTTTTTAATTGTTACTTTTGCAACAAGCTGATTGCCGAAATAAATTTCACTTTCGCCGTCGAAACGGTTTATAATGCGAACATCAAAGGTGTTTTCTTCAAAAGTAATGCCGTCACCGTAGTCAATTATTCTGGAAGCACTTGCACCCCAGGTTGTATTGTCACGGAAGCCTATACCCTTACGGTTAAGGTAAAGGTAAGGAACTGTTGTAGAGGTCATCTGTTCGGTGGTTGCTGCATTCAGAGAAACAAACACACCGTACATCATTCCGCCTTCTATACCTAAGTTTTTCATTTTGAAGTTGTATTCCATACCACCTGCCACTGTAGGAACAACAAACTTGGAATATACACGGCTCCAGCTATGAATGGAATTTCCTGTTGTAAAACCGTCGTTTTCGTTTGTAATTGTGCCCATAACAAAGGAGTTGCCGTACTCGAAATCGGCACTTGTTTTGTCATTCACCTCAGAGGGCACAAGAGTGTAGCTTTCGCTTTCGGGATAGATTGTGTACTCATAGGTTGCAACATCACTGTATTCATCCATGAGCTTTTCTGTAACCTTAAGTGTAACTGTTCCGTGAAGCTCAACTCCGCTTAAATCCAAAGCACCGCCTTGGTATTCAATACCGTTTTCTATAGGGTCTGTGCCGTCAAGTGTGTAGTAAATAACACCTTCGGCATCTGTAGTGGAAAGCTCAATTTCAGGGTCACCTGCATAAATTCCCGAAGTTTTATTTACCGACACACCTACAGGACCCGGTATAGGATAAGTTACCTTAACATCGGATATCACCTGTGCGTTTTCAACAAATATAAATCCCGGAGTTGCGGAGGTTTCAGATATTGCTGCAGCATATCCTGTACGGGTCTGTGTTGTGCCCGCTGCATTGGTAAGAGTTGCGCTGTTTGTTGCTCTGTCAAGTGCAACTGTACCTATAAGCTGATACTCTCCCTCTGTATCGGTAGCATAAACCTTGATTATATCAGTATAGAAATTATCTACAATTTTAATTGTGGTATCAATAAGAGTCACATTTTCGTTTGTAATTACCAGCTCTCCGGAGTTTACACCCTGAGCCGCAGATTTCAGGGCAATTCTACTGTCGCCCACCTGATTTCTTTTAATCATAAGCATTAATCTGTTATCCAGATAGTTGCTGAAGGTATCACTTCTGAGCACAATATATGTACCTGCCTGAGGTGCCGCATAAGCACCCTCAACGATGTTCATGTCAAAAGAGATTTCGTAACGAAGTGCATCTTCACTTGTTATGGCATTTTTTGCTTTCATCCAGCCCCATTCCCTTTTCTTTGAGGTTGAAGGAAATGCTGAATCGTTACTTGACATAGTCGCGCCCGATGTGTTTTCAAAGGCAACAAGACCGGTAACATTTTCGTCGCTGTACAAATCCACACCGCCACATGTCCAGTAATCACTTTCGCCTGTTTTAACTGCATTTGCATCAAAGCCGTCCCATACTGTCTGCGTTATTTCTGCCATTGCAGGCAGAGCTGTTATGCCTGTAAGCAGACATACACATAAAAAGAGTATTCCTATTTTTTTCATAAAAAAACAACTCCTTAAAATGATTTATTATATAAAGCACGGTTGTGCTTTAATATCGGATGATACAATGGGGCGCAAGCCCCATTGTATCTCAGGGGGGGAAACATTTATGAAAATCAAATGTACCGACATTTGATTTTGCACCTTAATTGTTCGCAATTATTTTATATATAATTGTGAAAAATTCCGCTCTTGTAATGTAACCGTTCGGTCGAAGACTACCGTCCTCATAGCCGTTTATAATGCCCGAAACCTTAAGATTTGCAAAAGCATTTTCAGCCCACGCAGGAATATCCGCTTTATCTTTAAAGCTTTCAAGAACTGTTGTATTCCCTTCATTCATGTCCATAAGCCTTGCAATGAGCACCGCCATTTCCGACCGGGTTGCATTATTCTTACCGTTTACAAAACCTTCATTGTCACCAACAAGCAGTCCTTTTTCTTTTGCGGAAACAAGATAGGGAACCGCCCATTCAGAGGACGGGTCACCCTCCGCAAGAGTGCCTTCTGCAGTTTTCTTTATAAATGCTTTAATAATAACGGTTACTGCTTCTTCCCTTGTTATTCTTCCGTCAGGATTAACCGTTTTGTCGGTATATCCTGAAATCACACCCATATCGGTAAGTGATTCAATATATCCCTTTGCCCAATGACCTTCAGGAAGGTCGGTGTAATAGCTTTTCACGGCAGGCTCAGTAACAACAGGGGTAAACTCGGTATAAATCATTCCACCGGTGCTGCCGCCTCCGCCGGAGCCTCCACCGTCCTTGGATTCAAGATATTTTTCGTAGTAATCAGCTGCAAAAGCCTCAAACTTTTCTTTGATTAATGCGGAATTTATTGCATTTCCCTTCAATTCGTTATAAAGGGCGGTCCACATTTTTCCGCGCATATTGGTGCTGTCAATTCCGTCATAATCCGTAAGGTCAAGATTAAGGTCATTATCATAGAGCATAACAACCTGCTGAAGACTGTCACCACTACCCGAACTCGTTGTTTTAGCGGCTATTTTTTCCACTTTTTCTGCAAGTGAAATCATTTTTTCAATATCCGCAAGCTTTGTATAGTTTGTGATGTCACTAAGCCCAAGTTCTTCCACAAAACGGTCAGAAAGAGCTTCACTTGTTATTGCAGATAAATCCATGCCATATTTTTCTTCAAGCTCTGCATAAAGTGTTGTTGCCTCTTCATACGATGCGACAGATGTAATGTCCGAAACAATTTCTCTTACATCCTCTTCTCCGAACACATTAACAGCAACTGTCATATTGCCTGTGGTTGTAAACACATAAATTACAGTCTGTCCTCTGCCAACAAAAGAAACAGTACCCTCACTATCCACTGTGGCAACAGATGTGTCGGCACTTTCAAACTCGGTGCCATCTTCAACTGTTTCCTTAAACTGGGTTACAGAAATTTTCTTTGCCCCATCGCCAAGCTCTGCCACCTTGAATTCTTCGGCATTTGCAATTTCAGGCAAGGGGTTTCTTGTAACCTCAAGGTCGTTAACATACAGAGTTTTACCTCTTGAGCCAAAACCAATTCTGTAGTTACCGCCGGGAAGTGATACATCATTAAATGTACCAAGTCTTCCGCCCTTTGCATCTTCAACATATCCGTCCGCAAGAACTCTTGCATCGTCTGCAGAATCGGTTTCTGCATTTGTGAAAACAATTTTACAAACAGATATTCCGTTTATTGTTACATGAATGTTATCACCGGTATCGTCAAAGCGGAAATCTGCAAACTCACCGTCGGGGAAGGTAGCCCCTGCAGGAACGGGAACTGCAATGTTCACCGCTTTGGGATAGCCGTTACTGTCTGTTTCCTTTATTCTGAAGGTAATACCAAAGGAACCGTTACCAAGCAGGTTAAAGGCAACACCGTCACGACCGTATCTTCTGCCTGAGGTTGCATAATCGGTTTCACCTGTGTAAGTAAGAACGGGACTGCAGATTTCAGGCAAACGAAGATAGATAATTCCGTCGGAGCCTGTTACGCCTGCATTTGTTTCCACGGTATATTTTTCAGCAGTAATTATGGTATTATGAATTGCACCGCCAATCCAGTCATTACCTATGTTCATATAGTTCTGACCTTCAAGGGTTTCAATGCTCTGCTTATTTTCGCCCTGCCATACAAAATAGCTCCAGTTGGCAGGAAGAGATGTACTTCCCTCAAAATCCTCCGAAATAAGCACGCCGGATTCTGCCGCATCAGCTACATATACACTGATGTAAACAGGCTGTGTTCCCGATACCTCGGAATAGATTTTTATTCTTGTTCTGCCGTTTCCTGCGGCAGTAACTTTACCTTCTGCATTAACCGTTGCAACAGAGGTGTTTTCGGAAAGGTAGCGAACCTTGAACAATCCGTCGGAAAGGTCAATTACCGCCTCGTCACCGCCTGACATATTGATAAAGGCATGGGGGTTAAGGCAAACAATATCTGCCATAGGAACAACAGTAACCACAAGTGTTGCGGTAAGACCATCAACGGTTGTTGTAATTGTAACCTCACCGCTTACATCGGTTTTAAGCACGCCGCCCTCTATCCAAGCAATGTCACTGTCGGGAGTTGTATATGTGTTAATTACAACACTGTCAAGTCTGGGATAATTCTTTTTAACCGTTACTGCAATTTCGTCACCCTGGGTAAGAGTGATTTTACCGTCAGCAATGCCAATTCCTTCAAAGCTAAGGCTTTCGGCATCTTCGGTTGCGGTAACATTTGTATCCTCATAAAGCTTAATTTCCCTTACGGAAATTTCTTGGTCTTTATCAAAAGCAACCGCTATGTACTGAACAATTTTCGGCTGGTCAAACACAAGCTTCACGGTTTTGCCAATGTCGTCCGTAAGTACAGTAAGGTCAGCTTTTTCAATAAACACAACATCGTTTTCGTAGGGTGACAAGCCGTCCATTCTTCTTGTATCCACCCAGACGCCGAGGATTTTATCGGTATCAACGGTATCATCTGCAAGACTGAGCATAACTCTGTCAACACTGTGAAGTCCGTCAAGCTTTACTGCAAGGTAAACCGCCGCATCTTCCCCGTGACCTGCAAGGTATTCCCCTGCGGAGCCTGATGTCCATACAGTACCGTTTTCACCGTCTATGGCAAACTGAGGCTTGAAGCTTTCGGAATAATTTCCTTCAGCATAACCCTTTGTGGCATTTGCTTCGGCATTTACAATTCCGCTTAAAATTCTGATATTTTCGCTAAGAGTTACAGAAACGAAAATTTCCGCCTTTTTTGTTATTCCCTCTTCGGTATAGGTTACAGTTATAGTTGTTTCACCGTCGTTACCGGCAGGTACAATTTTACCGTTTTCAACAATTGCAATACCTGGATTTGCAGACAGGAATGTTGCTGTAACCCCGTTAGCTTCACCATTGTAATACTGTGCGGTAACTTCAGGTAAATCTGCACCTTCATCAGTTACCACAAAGGTATAACTGCCCTCGGAAAGAGTAATGCCTGTAAGAACATTGTTGGGAAGTGTACCTGAAATTTTCTGAACATATACACCAAAAATCTCCGCTTCTGTAATAATCTCAACTGTGTTCAGACCCTTTTCAAGAGATGTTGTTACTATATAGTTCTGTAAATCGCTTACGGCAATTTCCCCTGCAACAGCTCCGTTTACCTTAACGGTTGCATTTCCTTCACCCTGGGCACGGATGTATATTTCAGCCTCGCCGTCGGCTCCCGAAGGAACGGTGATTCCTACAGTTTCATATGCATAGAAAACTTTATCATAGTTTTCTGCCTCTGCCTCTGTTATGCTTTCAGGTTCATCTGCAGTATTTTCAACCACAACAAGCGGAATGGGTGCTACTTCAACCGTTATTTCCTCTTCTGCACCGTCGTACTCTGCTTTTATGGTAGCAGTACCTGTGGCAATACCTTTTACCACATTACCCTCTACAACTGCAATGTTTTCTGTAAGAGAGGTGTATGTAATGCCCTCTGTAAGTGCCGCTTCTGTACCGTTATCATACTCTGCAACCGCCGAAAGAGTGCCTTTGCCGTATACTGTAACATCTGTACAGGACAGAATAAGGCTTACAATTTCGGGCTCTGCAAGAGAGTTCTTTGCTTCAAGCAATGTATTATACGCCTCATCCACACCCTCCTGGAACACAAAATAGTTTCCATAAACCTCTTTTGCTTCTTCAAGAGCAAGCATCAACGCCTCATAGGTTGCACTACTGTAATCATCGCTATTAAGAGCTTCAACCTCTTCAATAAGCTCACCAAGCTCTGTTCTGTCGGTAGCTCCCTGTTCTTCATGGGGATACAGCACCGTGAAATCTCTTACTATTGTGTACTGACTGCCCTTGTAAATTGAAAGGTTTGCATACACAAGGTTTGTTGCAGTAACAACACCTTCACGGGTAATGCTTTCACCGTCACCATTTGTAACGGTCATAACGCCCTCTTCTATGGTAACTGTTGCAACAAGCATTCCGTCAATATAAACCTCAGATTCATCATCAAACCTGTTCACAATGCGGATATAATGTGTTCCGCTGTCAAAGGATACGCCCTCGGCATAACCCATTGTTGTGGAGGCACCTGCACCCCATCCATTTGCATTTCTGAAACCGATTTTATCAACGCCAAGATAAAGGTAAGGAACGGTATTTGAAACCATGTTTGAGCTTTCGGATGCCTGAAGAGAAACAAACATACCAAAATGAGTTGCACCGTCGGCACTCATATTTTCAGCCTTGAAACGGTATTCCATACCGCCTGCATTCAACGGCACACCGAATTTTGAATACACATGGGTCCAGCTATTGAGTGTATTTTCTGCCGCAAAGCCGTTATCACCCTGGGTAATAAATTTATTGTTATAGCCAAAATCTGCACTTGTACCTGCACTTACCTGGGAGGTATCAAGCTCGTAAACTGCATTTTCGGGGTAAAGAGTATACACATAGGTTTCAACATCGATATATTCCCCGCCAAGTTCTTCTGTAACCTTCAGTGTTACCGTGCCGGGGATTTCAGCACCGCTGAAATCCAGATATCCGCCTGTGTATTCCACGCCGTTTTCTATGGGATTGCTTCCGTCAAGTGTATAGTAAATAACACCCTCCTCATCGGTAGTGGAAAGCTCAACCTCAGGGTAGCCTACATACACACCTGCACCATTGCTTACTGTTACGCCTGCGGGGTTGAACACAGGGTATTTTACGGCAAGGTGAGAAAGCATAATACTGTTTTCTGCCGTTAAAAACATAGGTGTTGAGGATGTACCCGAAATGGTTTCACCGTAACCCGTTCTTGTCTGTGTTGAACCTTCGGCATTTGTAAGTGTCGCCGAATTTGCGGTCAGGTTAAGAGTAACCGTACCGATAAGCTGATATGTACCTGTACTGTCTGTAGCATAAATTTTAATTATATTATCGGTAAAGTTATCAACAATCTTTATATCGGTATCAAGCAGAGTCACACCGCTTACGCCTATTGGCAGATATGTGTCGGTTGTTGCTCCCTGACTTGCCGTTTTAAGACCTATCTGCGTTATTCCGTTCTGGTTTCTTCTTAAAATAATGGCAAAACGGTTGTCAAGGTAGTTTGTAACCGAACTGCTTCGAAGGTATACATACCATCCGCCGAAGGTGGTTGCATAGGCCCCCTCAATGCCCGTAAGCTT
Organism: Clostridia bacterium; assembly: GCA_045546415.1. GTDB lineage: Bacteria > Bacillota > Clostridia > RUG12999 > RUG12999 > RUG12999. The sequence goes on from JAZQCS010000095.1 coordinate 17,391, forward strand.
AAAACGGACATCGTATGCTTCAGCCATAGTGGAGGTTATTGCACTTTTTGCGGTAAGCTTACCCCATTCTCTTTTGGAAACAGAGGTGGTGGCAAACGCCGTGTCACTTGTGGTCTTTGTTCCGCTGCCTGCAGGTGCTATAAGTCCCTTGCCGTTTGTTGTGTGAGTGTGTACCGTAAGGTCGGTTGACCAGTAACTGCTGCTGCCGTTTTTTACGGTCTGTGCATCAAACCCTGTCCAGAGAGTCTGTTCTGCCGCAACGGGCATTATACACAGTATCATACATAAGCTTAAAATTAAACATAATCTTTTCAATGAAATCACCTCCCCTGTTTTAATCCGCATTTCTTATAATGAGAACATCCTTAACTGTAGCAATATTTTCTCTGAAAACAATATAGTCACCCTTGGCAACATCCTTTTCTTCTGCTACAACAATCTCATTTTCAGCTACATCATATATGTAAATATTGGCACCGGCAAATCCGATTGTACGGGTGTTTGCATAGTTTTCATCAAACTCCATGGAGCTGTCACCGTTCTGCACCCATACCGTTGCCTCATTACCGTTTCTTCCTACCACCTTACCCTGATAAAGCTCAAGGGTATAGCGTTCGTAGGAGTTTTTACCCAGATGCGATGTAGTGTAATTTATAACTGGGCCGGCAGCTAATGTCTGCGGACTTGCGTAAATTTCTTTTTCTACTGCAAATCCGTTGGAATCTATTGAAACAATAAGGAACATATCTCCTTTTTTAAGGTCATCGGCAAATTTTACTCCGTTTTTGTTTTCGGCAAAAATGCTCTTCATTTCGCCTGCCTCATAGTAGAAAATATGCTGTCCGGTAAATTCACCCTTCTCAGTAACTTCAACGGCATCAATTGATTTATCAAAAATTCCCATTAAGCCGTTTCTTTCCTCGGACATAGTCCATGCCGCACCTGCAACATATTTTGTAATTACAACTGAAGCGTAGTTACTTGAATCAAGACCAAAAACAAGATATTTTGCCTGAAGGGTTTCACCCACATCCCCTATCTGATAAAACTCCTCATCGGTTACATCTTCATTGTTATCAGCATTGGGAATCTGGAACATTACAGCCTTGTTCATTCTTACATTATAGAAATTTATGTACTTGTTATGGGCATAGGTGTTGGATGTAAGCAAATTAAACTCAAGGTCAGGGTCATCTCCCGCACTGGTGAAAAGCTGAGTAATTTTACCTTCGCTGTTCAGCTTATATTTTACAGGCTGAACAAATTCACCGCTGTTCCAGCCGTGAGTTCCTACCGCAGTTTCGCGAAGGGTCTCTTCAAGGTCTGCTGTTTCTCCGTTTACTTTAACCTCCGGGATTGTTTCTATCCATATTTTTTCACCCTCTGAGGTAAGCATAAGAATTTCCCAAAAATCCTCACCGCGCACCCTTTCGGATATACAATCAATTACAAGGCCCAAATTATCCCGGTAGTTGTTTCCGTTGCCGTAAAGTGCAAAAATTTTGCCTCCCGGAGCAAGATATGCTGTAATTTCATCACCGTTTTTCACTCCGGATTCGGCCGCTACTCCCTCAAGGGTTTCAAAAGGATTTGTTCCGATTACAAGCTCGTCTGACCCCATTGCGGCAACATAGCCCGAAACCGCTGCATCCGGCAATATGTGAATAACATAGTTTTCACCGTTTTTGCCTATTGCAACAACATCCCCTCTTTCTATTGAGTCGTACTCTGCTTTTTCACCGTTCATATAAAAAGCGGCTTCGGCATCATCAAGTTCAAGAGGAGCTCCGTTTCTGAACATAAGACGCATATTTCTGCTTTCCGCATTTTCCACAACCTTCATATCGAAGTTTTCAATAAACACCGTATCATAATCGGAGCCGCCGTCATTCGAAAGCAGATACACATTTCCAACCTCGGGGGAAAGCATTGCTCTGTTGTCCTCAAGACTTCCGGTAAATGCTCTGCCGTTCAGGAAAACGCGTGGTGCATCCTCCAGCTTATAAGTCTTTGTTTTTGAGCCAATATAGGCTTTTATGCTTTCTTCATCAGCCGAAATAATATCATCAGCTTTAATTCTTACAATATTGCAGGCTTTTGCAGGAGTAAGAGTTACTATTTTATCCTCTTTTACATAGGCATTAACCCTGAAACCCACAAGGAATTCATAGCCCTCATCAATTGTTTTGTAACTCACTTCATCAAGTGAAATCATTCCCTCTGTAAGTGTGGTGTTTGCAGTTTCAAGAGAGGTAAGCTCTGTTGCGGTTATCTGTTTTCCGCGAATCTCATTTACTCCAAACAGGCTTTCAAGAACTGTGTTATCGGTGCTGTACCCTATTCCTGCAGATGATACCTCAGCTACCTTCAGGCTGTCTGCAGTAAGGGCATTTGTCAGAAGCTTTAAAGCATCCTTCATTGTCATATCCTGATTAAAGTTATAAGGAATGCCTTTTAAAAGACCAAGCCGGCTTGCTTTTATAACATAGTCGTCCACATTTTCATCGTTGTAGCCAAGTATTGCCATTACAATTTTTACCGCTTCACCAATGGTTATTGTATCATCCGGTCTGAAACGGACAGAATCCTTAACGACATCTATACTTTTAAGATATTCTATTTCATTTGCAAATTCCGTATCGGTTTTTACATCCGCAAAAACCGTGCCTGTGGCATCATAATTTACGGATTTTGCCGTTGAACTTTTATAGTTGATTTTTCCCGGAGTTTTGTTTTTGAAGGATACACTCTCAATTCTCATACCGTGACTGTTGGGAGTAAAACCAAAATATATATCGTGCACACCCTTAAACTCTCCGTTTAACGGAACTTCAAGTTCTATACACTTGTCCCAGCCGTCAGCAGCAACGGGAATTACCGAAGCAATTAACTTTGACGGGTCGTTGTCAACATAAGCATAAAGGCTCTCGGTAGTATGTACAAAACGGGGGTCTGTACCGTAACGGAACACTATTGTGTCGTAATCGTCAAGGTTTACTGCGCCTTCGTTTATTTTAAATCTGCTGGCGTTTACCATACCGTAAATTGCAGGAGGATTCCACTGAGTTGAAATACCGCCGCTTCCCGAAACAAGGGTAAACTTTGAGGCATCGTCAAATTTAAACTCTATGGGCAGAACCTCAGCGCCTTCTATGTCACCGTCAATATAACTGCGGTCCACAGTCATACCCGACGCCATATGAGCAAACTCAGCACGGTTTACATATTCCTGCTTTGTATTAACCGCACCAACAACACCAAGTTTGTTCAGTAAACGCTCTTCCGCAGTATTTTTAAAATAATCCACTCTGTCAAAGGTGTTAATATCCACTTCCGGCTTTTGGATTTCACCAAGTACACTCACCTCAAAAAAGTCAAAGTTTGCACCGCCTTTTTCGAGAGTTATTGCAAGAGTGTTCTGTCCCTGTTTAACAGGCATACAAAAGGCTGTCTGTCTTTCAAAAACTCTCCACTCTGCGGTAGGTTTTGTTTCAAACTTCACCTTGCTACCGTTCATCTCTGCCGTAAATACACCCTCTGTATTACTGCCTGTATAGGGTGAAATGTACAGATTACCTCCCATAGGTGAGGTGAAGGTTACATCAAACCGACCTGTAGGCTGAATCATATAGCCCACATATTTACCACCCGAAATTTCTTCCCAATCAAGAGAAATAATACGGGCGTACTTTGTGAGCTTACAGTTTTCAGCTTCAAAGGTAAAGCTTCCTGCCGCAACAGCGGGTACTACAAACAACTGCATAAGCATTGCAAGTAATACTGCCACGACAAAACTCCTTTTAAATTTCATCCATATCCGTCCTTCCTGTAAGGTTAATTTTATAAAATTCGACCTATTTCATTCATTATCTTTGTATCTGTTATTTCCGCATCACCGATTACTATAATTCCTCTGTCATCCCAGCTTACTTTCTTGCCGAGGCTTTCGGCAATGTCGCGAAGCGGAAGGAATATACGATCGTGCTGAAGAAATGCCCCGGTCTGAAGAGTTTTTTCCACTCCGTTTACAGTCATTTTGTTTTCACCGGGTTTTATTACAATTGTAACGCCCTCTTTTATAACTGTTGCGGTAAATGTTCTGTCATTCCACATCACATCAGCACCAAGGCTTTCACTTACAAAGCGTGCCGGCACAAGAGTTTTTCCGTTTACAATCATTGGAGTTACCTGAGTGTTTCCTTCGTCCACCTTAACTGTTTTGGTGTTTTTAAAAGCGGTGTTACGGTTTATCTTCATAACAACGCCATCACCTACAGCGTTTGCAAGCTTTTCGGACTTTTCAATTTCCTGAGCCTTTTCGGTATAACGGAAATTAAACCTGCTGTCAGGTGCCGCATCGCCTAAATCCATAAATTCCATAATTTCACCCGATGTGGTGGAGTTATCCGCCCACTTAAAATCGAACTCGGTCAGATTAATCAGGGATTTCGGAATGCTCAGGTGCATTTTGTTGCCTTCAATTCTGTAAGGAACATCGGCGATTTTTTTCCATGTAAATGTGCCGTCGGTATTTTTCTCTACCGAAAGCTTTTCTCCGTCACGGGAACGGTTAATTATGTAATCGTAGCCCTCCCAACCGGTTTTGGTGCTTTGGTCAGCGTCAATAAACAGGTTCATATAGTTTTCACCCTGGGGAGTTGTAAGCTCAGACATAGTATCAACATAGAAATACCAGTTTGCATTATCGTGAGTTACCTTTGCATTTTTAATATCATTTCTGCCGGTTGTATTTGTATAGGAAACCTTCATAGCGTGACCGTAAGCATCCCGGTGAGTAATATCGTAACGGGTATCCTTGTATTCGGGCCATACGCCGTCCCACTGCTTAAAACTGCCGTTCAAATCAACCGAGGTAAAACCCGATGCCGCAGGTATGGGTCTTACGCCACGGAATTTTCTTATGTTCTGTACCATCTGGTAATAATAATTATCCTTAAAACCGCCCTTCATAGGCTCAAGGTCACGGCTGAATTCTCTGTTGAATTCGTCTATATACACATTTCCGTATATGGGATGTGTAGAATCTGCAATATATGTGTTTGCTATAAGTGCTTTACTGCCTATTCCTCTTCCCGCAATCCATTCGTTCCATTGGGTAAGAAGAACCATCCTTGGATCAACTCTGTGAGCTTCTCCCCATTGCTCCTCAAAGGCTAAACCGTAAGGTGTGGTTTCAAGCTGATATTCAAAGTCACCCAAACCATCCGTAGGCTGCATATTGTTATGATAGCTTCTGCCTCTTGAGTTGTTAACGTGGAATCCGCAGGAAACTGAAATCTGCTCTAAGTTGCCTTCAAAATCAAGGCCGGGCATCTGTGGAGTTTCGTGCATCCATGTCCATCTACCAACACCGTCTCCTTTAGCCCAATCGCTGTACGCCCAACATTCTCGATTTGTAAAAAACGAAGTGATTTCAGGGTCAACCTGACTTATATCTCCAAGCAGAAGGGGTTTGCCCTCCCACATAAACCAAAGGTCCCGGTATCTGCCTGAGGAATAAATGCTTTTCCACATTTCCTCAACCACATAAACTGCAAGGTCAGGGCGCACACCTGCCGCAAAGCATATCTGCGGAGTCTGTTGACCTTCATTTCTCATTTCCTTATAAACCTTGAAAATTCTTTCATATATGTGTGTGAACTGTTTACCGTTTGATACATCAAAGAAAATGAAATCCACGCCTGCTGCTGTCAGCATATTTGCGTGTTTGCGGATTATCCATTCATCGTCGGAAATGTAATAACCGAAATAAGGTTGTGCCCAGTAATGTCCCCAACCCTCAGGACCCTGCTGAAGGATTTCCCACACTGCGTCAACGCCGCCTTCCATATATGCCGCATCGTGGTCATATATGGTCCAGGTGGACCTTACGGAAAGCCTCTGGTCGTGCCATGGGTAGTAAAACATACCGATTACTTTATCTCTTGGTGCGCCTACATCTTCATAAAGAGGTGTACTTCTGCCAAGGTCGTCGGTTGCCACCCAGGTATCCATAAGGGTATCATCGTACTTCAGCTTGTCCGACGGGGTGTATACAACAGGTACATAGTCATAATAAATATGTAAATTATCCATTTTTATTTCCGAAATAAGGTGTGACCAGAACACAACGTGACCGTTATCTAAAATATCCGCCTTCATGGTTTTTACAACGGAAGGCTGGCTTTCTCCCTCCGCATAAAGAGAAACAATTCTGTCCTCTTCAATTGTGTAGCGTGCAACGGGAACCTCCTTACCGCTGTCGTCGGTAACGTAAACGCGGATAACGTCATTCACGGTATCGTCAACAATTTTAACATGGCGCATCTCATAAAAGTTGAAAGGCATTTGTACATACGAAACATTTGCCCAGCGCTCTGTACGGAAGCCTATACCGCCGTTGCGGATTGCAATGTAAAAAGCAGTTTCCCATTGAGGGTCATCCTTATACTGACCTGTACGCAGACCTATGAACGTGGTTCTGTTACCTATTCCGATATCGTTTTTCGCACTTGACTGAAGGTCAAACTCCACGGTATATGTACCGGCGGTTTCAATTTTCTTTTTGCAGGCTATGCCGTAAGCACCGTCTTCAGGCCCCACGAGTATACCATCTTTAACCGTTGTTCCGTTAATGTACCACAGCGGATCATCGTCTGCAATATCAGTGGAAAAATCCTGAAACAAATCTACCCTTTCGGTATTTGCCGAAGCTGTCGCCGCAACAGCAAGCTGAAAAACCATTGCAAGCAAAACCACCAAGGCAAAGGAGCTTTTAAATTTCATACATATCTGTCCTTCCATAAAACTTTATGTACGATTGATTTTTATAATATTCTTCCGATTTCGTTCATGATTTCCCCATCGTTTATTTCAGCATCGCCGATTACAATAATTCCTCTGTCATCCCAGCTTACTTTTTTGCCAAGACTTTCGGCAATATCACGAAGTGGAAGGAATATACGATCGTACTGAAGAAACGCTCCTGTCTGAAGAGTTTTTTCCACTCCGTTTACAGTCATTTTGTTTTCGCCGGGTTTTATTTCAATTGTAATGTCATCCTTTTTAACAGTTGCCGTAAAGTTAGTGCTGTCCCATACAACTTCTGCACCGAGGCTTTCGCTTACAAAGCGTGCAGGCACAAGAGTTTTTCCGTTTACAATCATTGGAGTTACCTGAGTGTTGCTGCTGTCCACCTGAACGGTCTTGGCGTTTTTAAACGCAGTGTTACGATTTATCTTCATAACAACACTCTCACCTACAGCATTTGCAAGAGCTTCAGATTTTTCAACTTCCTGAGCCTTTTCGGTATAACGGAAATTAAACCTGCTGTCGGGAGCCGCATCGCCCAAATCCATAAATTCCATAATTTCACCCGAGGTGGTGGAGTTATCCGCCCATTTAAAATCAAACTCATCAAGTGCTATTAAAGTTTTGGGTATGCTCAGATGCATTTTGTTACCTTCGATTCTGTAAGGAACCTCGCCGATTTTTTCCCATGTAAATGTGCCGTCGGTATTTTTCTCTACCGAAAGCTTTTCTCCGTCACGGGAACGGTTGATTATGTAATCATACCCTTCCCAACCTGTATCTATGCTCTTGTCTACATCTATAAACAGGTTCATATAATTTTCACCCTGGGGAGTGGTAAGTTCAGACATAGTGTCAACATAGAAATACCAGTTTGCACTGTCGTGGGTTACCTTTGCATTTTTAATATCATTTCTGCCGGTTGTGTTTGTGTAGGATACCTTCATGGCGTGACCGTAAGCATCTCGGTGTACTATATCGTAGCGGGTATCCTTATATTCGGGCCATACACCGTCCCATTGCTCAAATCCGCCTTCCAAATCAACCGAGGTAAAGCCTGATGCCGCAGGAATGGGACGTACTCCTCTGAACTTTCTTATATGCTGAACCATCTGGTAATAATAATTATCCTTAAATCCGCCCTTCATAGGTTCAAGGTCACGGCTGAATTCTCTGTTGAATTCATCTATAAATCCGTTTTTGTAAACGGGATGTGTAATATCGCAATAATATGTATTTGCCATCAAAGCTTTATCTCTGTCTGCTCTGCCCGCTCCCCACTCGTTCCACTGTGTAAGAAGAACAATCTGCGGGTCAACCTTGTGAGCTTCTCCCCATTGCTCCTCAAAGGCTAAACCGTAGGGTGTGGTTTCAAGCTGATATTCAAAATCGTACTGACCGTCGGTAGGCTGCATATTGTTATGATAGCTTCTGCCTCGTGAGTTGTTGACATGGAAACCGCAGGAAACGGAAATCTGCTCTAAGTTTCCTTCAAAGTCAAGACCGGGCATCTGCGGAGTTTCGTGCATCCATGTCCATCTGCCAATGCCATCGCCTTTAGCCCAATCGCTGTACGCCCAACATTCTCGATTTGTAAAAAACGAAGTGATTTCAGGGTCAACCTTGCTTATGTCACCCAGCAGAAGGGGCTTTCCGTCCCACATAAACCACAGGTCTTTATATCTGCCCGAGGAATAAATGCTCTTCCACATTTCCTCAACTACATAAACCGCCTGGTCAGGTAAAACACCAACCGCAAAGCTTATCTGCGGGGTTGTCTGACCTTCGTCACGCATTTCTTTATATACCTTGAAAATTCTTTCATAAATATGTGTAAACTGTTTGCCGTTTGAAACATCAAAGAAAATGAAATCCACACCTGCTGCCGAAAGCATACTTGCGTGTTTTCTTATCAGCCATTCGTCGTCCGAAATGTAGTAACCGAAATAAGGCTGCGCCCAGTAATGTCCCCAACCGCTGGGGCCTTTCTGGATAATTTCCCACACGGCATCAACGCCACCCTCCATATACGCCGCCTCGTGGTCGTATATGTCCCAGTTGGCACTTACGGCAAGTCGCTGGTCGTGCCAGGGGTAATAGAACATACCAATTACCTTTTCTCTGGGTGCGCCCACCTCTTCATAAAGAGGTGTGCTTCTGCCAAGGTCATCGGTTGCAACCCAGGTATCCATAAGAGTATCGTCATATTTAAGCTTGTCTGCCGGGGTATAAACCACAGGGATTGGGTCGTAGTAAATATGGATATTATCCATGGTTACTTCCGAAAGAAGGTGAGTCCAGAACACAACATGTCCGTTATCCAGGATATCCGCCTTCATTGTAGCCTGAACCGAAGGCTCAGTGTCACCCTCCGCATAAAGAGAAACCACTCTGTCATCTTCTATAACATAGCGTGCAACGGGCACTTCCTTGCCGTTATCATCGGTTACATATACACGCACAACATCATTTGCGGTATCGTCCACAATTTTAACATGGCGCATCTCATAAAAGTTGAAAGGCATTTGTACATACGAAACATTTGCCCAGCGCTCTG
>JAZQCS010000096.1:0-27079 GCA_045546415.1 Clostridia bacterium
GCCAAGCGGTCTTAGGAAGACAACACTTAGCTACAACTCCTTGGCCCACAGAACGACATGGCTACGATCCGACTTGCAGTTCCTTTCATTCTGTACCGCAGTACCGATGAAAAGAACAATCCCGATTATGTTTACACCGAAGATTGTGCTCAAAGCACCGGCGTTGTTGTAGCTCACGGACACGAGCTTATGAAAATGCTTATTGAAGGTTAAAGTGATTGCTTATTATGACTAAAAAAGAACGAGTACTTGAAATACAAAAAATTTTTGCTGAGGTTTACCCCGAGGCAGAATGTACGCTTGATTATACTGAGCCGCTACATCTTTTAATTGCAACTCAGCTTGCGGCTCAATGTACCGATGCACGGGTAAACCTTGTAACCCCTGCCCTTTTTGCAAAATATCCCGATGCGGAGGCTTTTGCAAAGGCAGATATAAAAGAGCTTGAGAGTTATATTTATTCCACCGGGTTTTACCACAACAAGGCAAAGAACATTATCGGCTGCTGTCAGATGATTCTGACCCGTTTTGGCGGTGAAGTTCCCGCCACTATGGAGGAGCTTACCTCCCTTCCGGGTGTTGGCAGAAAAACCGCCAACATAATAATCGGTGATATTCATCACAACCCGGCAATTGTTGTGGATACCCATTGCAAGCGTATTGCAAAAAGGCTTGGTCTTACAAAAAACACCGACCCCACAAAGGTGGAGTTTGACCTGTTGAAAATTGTTCCGCCCGATTACACTTTTACTTTTTGCCATCAGCTTGTGTATCACGGCAGAGCGGTTTGCAAATCACAAAGGCCTCAGTGTGATATGTGTCCTTTGAAGGATATCTGCCCAAAAATAATATAAACTACAAAAAAGGTCGTTCAAACGACCTTTTTTAATATCATTCAAAATGAAAAGGGAGGGCACAGAGACCCTCCCCTACATTTTTTATTATCCCGCGCACCGTAGGGGCGACCCTGTGTGGTCGCCCGCAAACAAAAAAGGAACATCCGAAGATGTTCCTTTTTTCATAGTTATTTAAACACAACCGTTACGGTGTACCATGTATATGTAAGACCGTCCTCACCACCGTGAACCTTAACCTTATAGGTCTGGGTTTCACCTACACTCCTGCGGGCTACAACATAGCGGTCGTAAACATCCTTGCCTGATGTTTTAATATCACCGTGAGCAAGGCTCATGCCCGATTTTGCAGTTAAAATTCTTCTGGGGCGTGTTGCCTTTGTGAAGTCGTTATCCACACTTACCGCAAAACCTGCAGAGGTTACACCTTTTTCTGTTTCATAATAAATTGTTTTTGCATCGTTGTCAATTACAAATGTTTTACGAACCGAACGAAGAGGTTGAAAACCCTTGATATCAACATCACCTTCAACTGCAAGGTCACTAAGAGATACTGTTAATTTGTATGTAACGGTATTTACGCCATTGGTTAAGACAACATCAAGATAGATTCTTGTTGCGTCCCCCTTGGTAATAATCTGCAACGGTATTTTACCAAGTGAACCTCCTCCGCTTTCGGCATTAACACCTGTCGAAAGCAAGGTGTATTTATCGGTATTGGTTTTTGAAAGCTTGGATTTATCAGTAGTTTTACTGTTGTCACCCGTAAGCGTATAACTAACCTCATAACCGTCAGCGGGAATAATTGCAAGACCAAGAGAACCCGACTTGTTAATCACAGGGAATCTGTCAACCTTTATTGCAATTTTCTTTGTATCATCCGAAAAACTTGCCGAATAGCAACGAAGAGTTGCTATGTCTGCAATGGGAGATGTTACTTCAGGTTCAGGTTCGGGTTCAGGTTCGGGCTCTGCTTCAACAGTAATCACACAGGTTGCGGTAAATCCCCCATCCTCGGTTGTTACCGTGATTATTGCTGTGCCTGTGCCTACCGCTGTAACCACGCCTTCTTCAACGGTTGCCACACCTTCGTCGGAAGATTTCCAAGTAATATTTTTGTTTGTTGCATTTTCAGGATAAACTGTTGCGGTAAGACTTACTGTTTCTCCATCCCCAATAATCCATTCTTCTGTGTCAAGAGAAACCTCTGTAACATTAACAACTGGCTCTGCAACAGTTACTGTGCAGGACGAGGTGTGCCCGCCATCCTCAGTTATTACCTCAATAGTTGCTGTTCCTGCACCCACCGCAGTTATGATGCCATTTTGAACCGTAACCACCGAGTCATCAGATGTTGTCCATATAACATTCTTGTTTGTTGCATTTTCAGGGTATACAGTTGCAACAAGCTTTGTTAATTCTCCCGTCACAAGCTGCTCTTCCTTCGGATTAAGTTCAACACGCTCAACAGGTAATACCACGGTAAATTCAATCGACTTTGTAAAACCACCGTCAACTGTTTTAACAGTAATGGCAGCTGTACCGGGATTTACTGCAGTCACTTTTCCATTTTCAACTTTGGCAATGCTTTCATCCGACGAACTCCATATAACCTCACGGTTATATGCATTTGAAGGAGTTACTCCTGCTTCAAGCTTAACGGATTCACCAACCTTGAGTATGGGCTGAAAATTTTCTGTTGGCGATGACACTGGAACAACTATACCAACACCCGTTACGGGTTCAACAAAGTGCAAGGTTGCATTTTTGAGATAATCATTCCCATCATAAATAGTTACATTTCCCCACTGTTCCTCTGTTCCCCTGTAGTATACATCTGTAAGGTTTGAACATCCGGCGAATGCACTACCGGGTATTGATGTAATACTTTTCCCTATCGTTACTTTTTTAAGTTTGGAACAACCCCCGAAAGTCCTACCACCGATATTTGTAACACTGTCAGGTATGGTTATTTCTTCTAATGCTGTATTATTAAATGCAAACTGTCCCACTCTCGTTACACCCTCGGGAATGTTTATCTTTTTCAGCTTGGTACATCCCGAAAAAGAAACATCTCCAATAACTGTTAATGTTTCCGGCAATGTAATTTCTTCAAGACTTGTACAGTTGCAAAATATTAAGGATCCTGTATATGTCACTCCATTTGGCACATTTACTTTTTCAAGACTTGTACAATCACAGAATGATGGCATTATTGTTGTTGTATCAGAAAGAGAAGCAGTTTTCAGATTTGTGTACTCGTTAAAAATCAATCCGTCGGCTGTTACTCCCTCAATTACTACGGCGGTTATTTGATTTTTATATTGATACCACGGAACACTTTGTGCATCATACTCATTCAGTTCCCCGGAACCTGTTATGGACAGAACACCATCCTCTGTGAGAGTCCAGCTTGCGTTTGCTCCGCAGGAGCCTCCAATATTGCCTACGGCAAAGGTAACCCAATCGGAATCGGTATATACCCATGTTGAACCGTCACTTGTCCAATAGTTTGAGTTTGTTGCCTGCAAAAGAACTCTCCACTGACCTTCATCAAAGGTTTTCTGCATACCGCTCTGAGCGTAAAAATCGTGAGTCTGTCTTACATACTCACCATCTATCAGCTTGTCATAATAAAGGTTGTAGTGAGTTGCCGTTTCTGATGAATCCCACCCAAAGGTTACTGCCTCCCCCTTTTCATATGAGTTCTTCATGTTTTTAAGATACGGTTTTTCGGGTTTGTCCAAAACCTCAAAAACCGCATAATCACTTACGGTTTTACATTCATTACCATCAGTGGGGGTAACATTAGTGTTGATGTTTTCAACGCTTACTCTGTATCGTCCTGCCGTTAATGTTGTTGCTATACCGGAAACCACTCCGCTTATACGCCTGTGGGTTTCCCACTCACCAAAGCCTAAACCGTTTATATACGACATATCTTTTTCAATATGAATTTCGGAGGTTGTGGCTTTACCTGTACCTGTCCAGTTAAAAACTATGTTTCCCTGAGTAAAATATTTAGCTTTCATATTCTGCAGCACAGGTTTTTCGGGCAAAGCATTGTTTCCTGTTTTTGTATTGTGATAAGAGCAGCTTGTTACAGTGCAGCTATAATATTCATCATAGGGATAGCTACCGCTGTAATAAGTTGATACTGTACTGTGAGAAGCAGTATATTGGCTTCCGCAGGAACAAATATAATAGCTTTTATGCGGATGTGTTGCTTCATACTTTAATGCATAAGAATGAGAATGTGTTGCTTCCGGAAAATGAGCCACATAAGCTATAACATTACAATCGGGATCCGGGTGATAAGCAGTGTTTATATTCAGCGGATGTCGTCCATCGTATGTATTAGGAGCTGAAGCTGTTTCCTCACCGTTTCGCGCTCCTGCATGAGCATAAAACAATGCTTCACCATCCGTGGCATATTTATTGAAAATCAATATATGAGGATATTTCCCACAAGTAGTACAGTACTGAACTACAACATCTCCGGCATTAAGTATGGAAGAGTTGGAAGACTTCATAGCTCTGCCCTTGGAATCCAAAGTGAGCTGATGTTTTGTAGCCTTACTGTTATTAATAATGGCTTTAAAACAGTTGCCTGCAGTATAAATTGTTCCTATTTTAACTCCGCCTGCAACAACACACTTTGATACAAACTCCGCACACATTCCAACACCGTCGTTCCAATGTGCCTTCGCATAGCTTAACGCCTTTGTGGGGTCATAATCGTAAACCGCACTTACGCTCACCGAAGCCGCTGAACATAAAATGCATAAACAAATTACCATACTCACTATTTTTTTCATTTTCATCACCTTTTCTCCAAAAATTACACATAACATTATAAACCATTTTGGTTTATTTGTCAATATACCAATTTGGTTTGTGGTATATTTTTTATGAGGTGATAAAATGTACAAGCGTATACGCGAACTGCGTGAGGACAACGACCTTTTACAAAAGCATTTAGCTGAATATCTTCACTGTACTCAGGTTGCATATTCCCGCTATGAGCTCGGCACAAGGGATATTCCTACTCAGGTGCTCATTGAACTTGCCGCATTTTACAAAACAAGCACCGACTACATCCTCGGTATAACAGATATTAAAAAACCCTACCCAAAAAAGTAAAAGCCTTTCGTATTGAAAGGCTTTTACTTTTTTATTTTATTGTATATTCAAACATTTCATAATGGAGCTTTGTGCCAATATCGGTTCCTTCAGGCAAAAGTGCAAGAGCAATGAACACCTCGTTTTCGCTTTCCGCATCCTTTAAATAGGCATATTCTCCTTCAATACGGCTTACTGTATAATCCTTAGGTTCCATTTGTTATCCCTCCCGGAAAGATTGTATCACAAAGAGAAGCCGTTGTCAATCAGAATTTGCAATTCAGCCACACTCTCATATCACTTGCACCACGGTTTGCAAAACAGCTGTAAGGTATGAGCTTAACCTTTGTTTTTACAAATTCCGGCTTTTTCGTTGAATAAACCTCCTCGCCGGTCACAAGCTTTTCACCGGCAAGTACAATTTCGTTAAGACCGTATTTTTCGTTATAGTCAGCAGTCATCTGTGCATCAAGCGGTACAAAAATGTTATGAACCGTACCGTTATCCACACCCTCGGCACAATAAACAACGGGGCCGCACATTACACAGCATTTACCCACATTGTTTTTCACTCTGCTGTTTGAAAATATTGTTTTGGGTATCATATCAAACTCTATTGTTATTTCATCTGCCGGATTTTCAATGTAAGCATAGCCGTCTTTCACGGTGTATTCTGCTGAAATTTCATATTTTTCACACCATCCCGGAATACGGATTGCAAGCTTTTTCACGCCATTGCATTTTACTGTTATTCTGCCATCTGCAGGATAGTTTGCAGTCATTTCAATGCGCATTCCCTCTACGGACATATTTGCCGTAGCAAACTGATTTATGAAAACCGTGTCGGCATCGGTGTAAAAAATATAATCCTCCAGAGATGCAAGCACTCTGTTAAGGTTGGGAGGACAGCAGGAACAATCGAAAACCTTAACTCTCTCAAGCTCGGTGGTTCTTGTCTGCAGGCGGAACTCTTTTTTCCGCTTGGTGTCATCAACATTTACCGAAAGTGGGTTGCGGTAGAAAAAGCCGTCACCCGAAAGTGACAATCCTGAAAGCACATTATTGTAAAATGCCAGTTCAAGCACATCGGCATATTTTGAATTGTTTGCAATTTTCAGCATTCTGTGGCAGAAGAACATAAGCCCTATGCCGGCACAGGTTTCGGCATAAGCACGCTCATTGGGAAGATAGTATTTATCTGCAAAGCCTTCGTATTCGTAAATTTGGCCAAGACCTCCGGTTATATACATTTTTCCATTTACCACATCTTCAAAAAGTCGTTCTGCCTCTGTGCCCCACTTTTCAAAGCCTTCTGCTCCCAGGTCTGCAAGTGCGGAATAGAGATACATTGCACGCACCGAATGTCCTTCCGCATTCTGCTCGGTTATGGGCTTATCCGACTGAGTGCGGATTTCATAGCCGTTCTCATAGCCGTTCTCACCTTTTTTATTCACTCCTCTTTGCTCAACGAAGAAACGGCACATTTCCAGATATTTTTCATTTCCGGTACATTTGTAAAGCTTGTAAAGAGCAAGTTCAATTTCTTCGTGACCGGGAACTGCAAATGCTGCACTTTTATCAACACAGAAAACCTTGTAAATAAGGTCAATGTATTTTATCATCAGCTTTAAAAATCTGTCTTTTCCCGTAGCTTCAAAGTATGCAATTGCGGCTTCCGTCAGATGTCCTGCACAGTAAAGCTCGTGCATATTTACATCGGTAAACCTTTTTTCAGGAGCCATTACGGTATAATAGCTGTTTATGTAGCCGTCCTCCCATTGGTTTGCCTCAATATCATCAATTACGCTTTCAATTTTCCCCTCCAGCACTTTATCGGGAGTTTTAGCAATGATGTAAGAAGCCCCCTCAATCCATTTTGCCACATCCGAATCCCAGAAGTGATGGGGCTGCCATTGGCGGTTTTCATCCTTAACACACTTAAAAGCCTCCACTCGCTTTGTTTCAAAAAACCTGTCATACACAGCGTCAATTGTGATTCTCCGATTTATTTCCTGTTTGAAAAACAGATACCCTCCTTTAATATTTACAAATTTTCTATCAACAGAATTCATACAAAAATCCCCTTTCTTATTGACTTTTACTTAATTTCATTATATAATAAACATTATAGGAGGTCAATACTCAAAAACAGACAGAAAGTGAGAAAAACCGATATGATAAATCTGGGAGATAATCATTTTAAATATTGCGGTGGCGGTCTGTTTACCACCGATGATGTATGGATACACCCCATCCGTCGCGAAAAAACCTACGAGATTATTCACATCCTTGAAGGTACTGTGTACCTTTTTGAAGAAGAAGAAAAATATATTTTCACAGAAGGCAACACCATCATACTTGAAAAAGGCCTTTTACACGGTGGATATCTTGAAAGTCCCGGCAAAACCTCATTTTTCTGGATTCATTTTGATACAGATGACCTGTCTCAGTTTAATCTTTCCGGAAAGGTGCTTGAGAATTTTTCATCGGCATATCTTTTCCGCAGACTTTTACACTATGACAACAACCGAGGCTGTCCCCCATTCACCTGCGACCTGCTTACTGCTCAGCTTCTGTGTGAAATCTCTTTTGAGCAAGCAAACACCTGCAAACACTCCAAGCTTGTCCGTGAGGTGTATGAGTGGACACGCATAAATGCAACCAATAACCTTACGGCAGGTAAAGTGGGTGAACACTTTTCCTACAATGCCGAGCATTTATCAAGGCTACTTAAAAAGGAATATAACAAAGGAATAAAGGCTCTTGTTTGCTCCTTTATAATTGAAAAAGCAAACAATTACCTTTCAAACACCAATTATTCCGTAAAGGAAATTGCCACTCTTCTGGAATTCCCGGATTCTTCAGCGTTTATTAATTTTTATAAATATCACCAGAAAACCACCCCTGCAGCATACCGTAACAAGTACAATGATGTTCACATGAACAAAAAGTAAAGGAGATGCTTTTATGCCCGGAAAATTCCGCCATTTTAAAGGAAAGGAATACGAGCTGTTGCATATTGCAAAGCACAGCGAAACCCTTGAAGAATATGTAGTTTACCGTGCCCTTTACGGAGAAGGAGAAATATGGATACGACCAAAGAATATGTTCTTTGAGGAAATAACCCGTAACGGCAAAACCTTCAAAAGGTTTGAACCCATAGAAGATTAATTAATATTGTGAGGTGCATTATTATGGCAAAATTTATGTCCGAGCTTACTTTTAAACGAACTTATGAAAATTACACCGAAACCTCTGTACACAAAATGCTGCTCCCTTTTGAATATGCAAAAGCTTTTTGTGATTTTATAAATCCTCGCGGAAAGCTTGATTTCGGTGAATTCTTCGAAGAGGATATTGAGTTTCAGGAAATTATTTTTGAAGCGTACGGCGACATTGATGAGGACGATTTTGAGGATGAGGTTGAGTTTCTAAAAGAAAATGCCCGGAAAAATCCGGACATTATGATGGAGATATTTGACATTTTTTTAGGTGACGGAATTAAGACCTATGATGGTACCCCTTCCTCTGCTCCCTTAAAAAAGGAAGCAATTTTGCTTCGTGATTTAACAGGCAAAAATTCTGATTTTACTGTCATCCTGGGGTGACAGAAGTTATCTGAACCACGTTTTTTACTTTCCCTTTTTCATCGCTACTTTGTTAAAAGACCAATATTTTATCAATAATATTTGCAAATTGCGTCAGCATTTGCTGCGTTTTTGCCTTGTACCGATAATAAATAGCTTGTAAAAAATTCTGCGAACCTGAAACGGATGGAATTTTGAGGGGATTTTGGTGCGGAAGATGCAGCAAGGCTGACGCCTTGCAAAGATGACAAGCCGAAATACACCGAAATTCCGCTGTTTAAGGCGCGGCTCGGATATCTGCTGTCACCCTAAGATGACAGGTTTTCAATTATCCCGGCAAGCTTTGTTTCATCCGGTACTGCAATTCCTTTTTTCAGGCTTTGCTTTACCGATTCCGGTAAATCGTGGATATTTACATTTTCCACACTATAGCTGTAGGTTTCCCCTTCAGATGTTACCTGATAAACATTTACCGCGTTTCCTTCCGTGCGGACAATATATCCGGGTTCTGCTGTTTTTTCAAAGGAGAGGCTATCGGCAGTTTTTTCCTGCAGACCTGCCGCAGAAAAAAACGCTGAGGCACCTACTGCCGCAAGGCTTATACCTGCTATAATCAGGCTGTATGTCAGACTTTTTCTGTTTTTCATATGCACAAAAACCCTTCTTTTTTATGTGTAGTATGTACCCTTTACCAAATAATATACAAATATTTTAAAATATACTTGTAAATTTCAATTAAGTGTGTTATACTTAAAGTATGAAAATATGATGCCTTTATAGGCTTTGGAGTGATATTTTAATATGGCAAGAAACATTAAATTAAAGCATCCGGCAAAGCTGTTCAGAAGCATTTTCAAGCTTCTCGGCTCAATACTTCTCATTACCGGAATAATAGTTGGCTTCATTGGTTGTGGTTTTGTTTCCTCAAGTATGATTGAAGCGTTTAATTTTAACCCTGAGGATTTCCATATCGGTCGTGCTTCCAGCATTTACTACACCGATTCTTCAGGTGAAGCCGCATTTTATCAGAATGTAAACAGCGAATCAAACCGACAATGGATAAACTTTGAAAAAATCCCTCAGGATATGATTGATGCCGCTATTGCTATTGAGGATGAGCGTTTTTATTCACACAACGGTGTGGATATAAAAAGAACTCTTGCCGCTGTGTTTGTAAATCTTACAGGCAGCGACACCTTCGGTGGAAGTACCATCACCCAGCAGGTTGTAAAAAACATAACCCGTGACGATGAACGGGATGCAATGCGTAAGGTCCGCGAAATTCTCCGCGCTTTGAAATTCGAATCCGAGTACAGCAAAGAGGAAATTCTTGAATTTTACTTAAACATCGCCCACTTTGGCTCAGGTAACGGAGTTCAGGCGGCATCCTACGCTTATTTTGGAAAAGATGTTGCCGACCTGAATCTTGCCGAGTGTGCTTCAATTGTGGGCATAACAAAATATCCCACAAGGTATAACCCCTTGCTTAATCCCGAAAAAAACAAAGAGCGTCAGGAAATAGTGCTTGCGAAAATGCTTGAGCTTGAAATGATAACTCAGGAGGAGCATGACGAGGCTGTAGCTTATGAGCTTGATTTCAGCAAAGGCAGAGCAGCGGAAAACAATTCGGTTTCAAAACAATCCTATTTCACCGAGCTTGTTATTTCCGAAGTCATTGAAGACCTTATGGAAGAAAAAGGCTATACCGAGGCTGTAGCAAAAAGTATGCTTTATAACGGTGGTCTCACCATTTATTCTACCGTCGACCCTGCAATCCAGTCAGCCATGGAAAAAGTTCTTGAAGACCGCAGTCTTTACACCTCGGCAAAAAATGTTCAGGCTGCAATGGTAATTATTGACCCTTACACCGGTCAGGTTAAGGGTTGTGTTGGCGGTGCCGGTGTAAAGGACCGCGACCTTGGTCTTAACCGTGCGGCAGATACTTACCGTCAGCCCGGTTCCACCATCAAGCCTCTTGCTGTTTACGGACCTGCTATGGACGAAGGCTTTATATATGGTCCCGGCAATGTTGTTGTGGACCAGCCCATTGACATTAACGGCTACAAACCGCAAAACTGGTACAGCGGTTATAAAGGTGCGGTTACTGTACGCCATGCCATTATGCAATCCATGAACACCCCGGCTGTTCAGGTTGTAAACGAAATGGGTGTAAATGTCAGCCTTTCATACCTTAAAAGAAAATATCACATTTCTACCATCAGTGAGAAGGATAGTCTTGCCGCAGTATCTCTCGGTGGTCTTACAAACGGTGTAAATGTTCTTGAATGGACAGCTGCATACGGTACATTCCCTAACGACGGTGAATGGATAAGTCCCATCAGCTACACTCAGGTTGTTGACCATTCCGGAAAAATAATCCTGAAAAAAGAGCAGGAAACCGAGCAGGTTTTCACAGCTGAAACCAACTTTATGATGACAGATATTCTCCGTTCCACAGCAACTGCTATGGGAGGAGCAATAAGTAATATGTCCTGCGCCGGAAAAACCGGTACAACCAACGAAAACAGAGACAAATGGTATATGGGCTTTACCCCCTACTATGTAGGCGGTGTGTGGGTAGGTAATGACGATTCCACACCAATGAACAACGGTGCAACCCTTAACTCTCCGCAGAGAATATGGCGTGCCGTTATGACAGATGTTCATAAGAATCTTCCCAACATGGGCTTTGCTCCCGCACCAAAAGGTGTAAGATATGTGAAAATCTGTACTAAATCCGGCAAGCTTGCCGCTGAGAATTGTCCTAAAGAATATGACTATATTAACTCCGATTCAATAAAATACTGTAACGGTGACCATCCCGAAGAGGAAGAAGAAACCGAAGGTGAAGGCACCGGAGAAACCACAGAAGAAGGAACAGAAAACGGAGAAACCACAGAAACCACTACGCCCTCTGATGATGGTGATACCACAACGGATACTCCCGATGCAACCGATACTCCCGAAGTTGATGTTCCGGATGTTCCGGAAACTGAAGTTCCTGAAATTACAGAATAAAAAAACAGCCATTTTGAATTTACATCAAAATGGCTGTTTTTTTATTCTTCAGGGTTTTGTTCAACCGGTTTCACAAGTTTTACAGAATCCAGAACGGAATTGTTAATTTTTATATCTGCTTCCTGCTTGAACTTTTCTACAGTATTCATTCTTCTGTCAGCGTCAACGAGAGTTGCAACCTCATCTCTGCCGGTGGAGGTTCCGTCAGCAAAAAGTTCAGACTGTTTTGTGATATACTCCTCGTAAACCGCTTCGCTGTCGAGTCTTTTTATAATGTGGTAGCCGTAATCGGTTTCGACAATATCACTTACACCGCCAATTTCAAGCTGTTCAACTGCTTCCTCAAAGCTTTTTGGCATTATGGTGTTCTTGGCAAAAACATAGCCCATTTCACTTTCCATCATGCCAAGGTCTTCGTTGTAGGTTTTAAACAGGCTTTCAAAGCTTTCTCCTGCATCCAGTTTAGCCTTTACCTCTTCCGCTCTTGCAAACGCCTCTTTCTGACCGTCCGATGTATCGCTCACATAGTTTGAAATGGCAATAAGTATGTGTTGTGCACGAAAATAATTTTTGTTATAATATTCCTTCACCTGATTGTCGGTAACCTCAGGAAGTACATCCCTGTTGTAATATTCTCCGGAAAGATAATCGTTCATTATGATTTCAGTAAAGTCTTCATCGCTGAAACCAAATTCTTCAATTCTCGCAAGATAGGATGCCTCGTCTCCGCCAAAAATCTGCTCTATATAGTTTTTCCTCTGCTGAACCCTGGTATTTTCGCTGTTATCCGCCCCCATTTCCACAGCCTTCTGTGCAAGCAAGGTATACTCAATAGCATTTTTCAGGGCAGTTTCTTTTACAACATCTCCGGCTTTTTTTCCTTCAATTTCAAAGGTGCTCCAATATTCCTCGGTATCTTCACCACCGGAAGAAATTATGGTGTTTTTAACAAAATAGAGATAGCATTCAAACTCTCCTACCGATACCTTTTCGCCGTTTACCATAACAACGGTGTCAGTATCCATCCCTCCGCATCCTGCAAAAACTGACAACGCAACCGCCAGAACAAAAAACAAAGCCAATGTTCGCTTCATATAAATTTCCTCCTTTGCAAAACTCATTCAATTACATTATATACTAATTTTCATCATTTTGCAATTGTTTATATGCCTGTAATATAATTTTAATATTTGAAAAAAGTGCATCGTCAGTTTTTTCTGTTATACGCATAAGGATGTATGGTTTCTTGTCATCAATAAACATAAGCCGCTGTTTATGCTGCAGACACAGTTTTTTTACAAGTGCCTTTTCCGTATCGGTATTGTTTATGCGCATTCTTAAAAATTCCTTCTGCTGAGTTATTTCCCATATGCCGGTGCTTGCCGCGATTTTACCTGTAAGTGCAATGTTTATGAGGTTTACAACAGAAGCCGGCGGCTCACCGAAACGGTCAATAAGCTCTTCAAGAATTTCCTGCATATCTTCATCTGTTTCCACTGACGAAATGCGTTTGTACATTTCAATACGGGTATTGGCACTTTCAATATATTTTTCCGGGATGAACGCATCAGTTTTAATATCAATTGATGTAACAACTTCCTCCCTGACGGTTTCACCCTTAGCTTCCAACACCGCCTCGTTCAGTATTTTACAATACATATCATAGCCTACGGCATCCATAACACCATGCTGTTCCGGACCCAGCACATTGCCTGCACCTCTTATTTCAAGGTCGCGAAGGGCAATTTTAAAACCCGAACCAAATTCAGTAAAATCACGGATGGATTTAAGCCTTTTATCAGCAGTTTCATTAATTTCCTTATTTTTTCTATAGGTAAGGTATGCATAAGCACGCCTTGTGCTTCTGCCCACACGGCCTCTCAGCTGATAAAGCTGAGAAAGTCCCATGCAATCGGCATTTTCAATTATTATAGTGTTTATATTGGGAATATCAAGTCCGGTTTCTATAATGGTGGTGCATACCAGAATATCTATTTCCCCTTCCATGGCAGATACCATTATATCCTCAAGCTGTTTTTCGCTCATCTGTCCGTGTGCTACGGCAACACGGGCATCGGGTGCCATGTTCTGTATTTCCGCGGCTATACGCTCAATTCCTTCAACACGGTTGAATACATAATAAATCTGTCCTCCGCGGTCAAGCTCTTTCAGGATTGCCTCTTTAACCACCTCCCGGTCATATTCCATAACATAGGTCTGAACAGGGTATCGGTTGCTTGGCGGTTCATTGAGTACACTCATGTCCCTTATGCCAATCATTGCCATATGCATTGTCCGTGGTATTGGAGTGGCAGAAAGAGTAAGCACATCCACCGTATTTTTAAGTTCTTTTATTTTTTCCTTATCCCCTACACCAAAACGCTGCTCTTCATCTATAATAAGAAGTCCCAGGTCCTTAAAAGCCATATCCTTCTGCAGGATTCTGTGAGTACCTATAACAATATCCACAACGCCTTCCTTAACCTTTTTTGCAATTTCCTTTTGCTGTTTCGGGGTACGGAAACGGCACATCATCTCCACAGTTATGGGGTACTGTGCCATACGGGACATAAAGGTGTTATAATGCTGTCTGGCAAGAACGGTTGTGGGTACAAGATATGCCACCTGTTTGCCATCCATAACCGCCTTGAAAGCCGCACGGAGAGCCACCTCCGTTTTGCCGAAGCCCACATCACCGCACAAAAGCCTATCCATGGGTTGAATCCGCTCCATATCGGTTTTAACTTCATTTATGCATCTCAGCTGGTCATCTGTTTCGTCGTAGGGAAAATCGTCTTCAAAATTCTTCTGCCAGTCAGTATCCTTTGCAAAGGCGTGACCCTTGCACTCAAGCCTTGCGGCGTAAAGCTTCACAAGTTTTTCCGCCATATCCTGAGCAGATTTTTTTACTCTGCTTTTGACCCGGGCAAACTCAGTACCGCCCATTTTATTAAGCTTAACATTTCCGGTTTCAGCCGCCACATACTTATTAATAAGATGCAGAGCCGTTGCCGGGATGTAAAGAACATCATTATCTCTGTACAGAAGCTTTAAATAATCCTTTGTTATTCCGTCAACCTCCATACGGTGAATGCCAAGATATCTGCCAATACCGTGGATGTGATGTACAACATAGTCTCCTTCCTCAAGGTCATTGTAGGATTTTATGCGGGTACCTGCCATTTTCCGTGTACGGGTATGTGTTTTTTCTCCTCCGAAAAGCTCCTTTTCACCAATCAGCACATACTTGGCAAGAGGATATTCAAATCCCCTTGTAACCGAGCCTGAGGAAACAACTATCTCGCCTTTTTCAGCGGCTTCAGGCTTATCTGAAATAACAGGAAGATATCCGTTGTCCTTAAGCATACGGACAAAGTTTTCAGCACCGCTTCTGTTTCCTGCTACAATATTTATGCCGTAGCCTTCCCCGTACCAGAAGGAGATATCTTCAAAAATAAGCTCTGCCTTGCCCATATAGGATTGCATGGGTCTTACAGCAAAGTTAACACTTGCATTGGCTTTAATAAGATGATTGTGAGAAGTAATCCCCGAAATTGCCGCTCTGAATTTGCCGCTTTGTGCAATATCCTCAAATGTTCCAACATATTCCGCCTTTTTAGGGCATACCAACAACCCTTTACCCGCAAGGCTGAGAACATCCTCTGCCATTTCTTCCCTTGCGTTTTTTATCCTGTCATTTACTGCAGGCGGATTATCCACAACAACTATACCGTCAGCAAAATAATCTGCAACTGTAGTGATTTTTTTGTATATATATGGCAAATATTTATCTGCCGCAGAAAAATAGTGTCTGTTTTCAAACCTTTCAATGTCCGATGCTATATTTTCGTTTTCCATAGCCTCGGTTTTAAGCTTTTTAACAACTGATGCTACGGTTTCATCGGTATAAATAAGCTCGCGGCAACACAAAACAACAGCTTTTTCAAGGCGTTTTACCGAAATCTGAGTGGAAGGGTCAAAGCTTCGTATCGTATCAACCTCGTCGTCAAAAAACTCTATTCTTACAGGGTATAACTCACCCGGTGAAAAAATGTCCAGAATACCTCCACGGAATGAGAACTGCCCCACACCTTCAACTGTATCGGAACGAAGATATCCCATAAGTGCAAGTTTTTCCGTAAGCTCTGCGGTGTTGAAAACCCCGCCTTCTGTAAAAATCACAGCATCCATCAGCTCAGGGGGTACAGTATATTGAACTGCTGCCCGGGCAGAGGTTACCGCAATCACTCTTTTTTCTCCGGAGGTAAGCCTGCTGAGTACCGAAATGCGTTCGTATACAACATCCGAGTTCATTGCCTCCACATTATGGAAAACATAGTCCTTTCCCGGAAAATACACTACCTCACATTCATCCTCCGCAAAAAAAGCCAGGTCCGCTGCAATTTTTTTTGCTTCCTGTTCACCCGGTGCAATGTACAGAATGTTCTTTTCCGTATCCTTACCGAGAGCTGCTGTAAAATGAGCCCGTGCACTATCGGCAAGTCCTGTAACGGATACTGCCTGCATACCGCCGGAATAATACTCCAGAACACTTTTATATTCAGTTGTTTTAACAAGAGGCTCGGAGTACCTGCTCATTTTATTTCTCCTTTTCTATATTTTCACATTAAGCTTCGCCATAAGGCTACTATAATCACGCTTTACGGCAAGTTCAAGATTTTCTTCAATTTTTTCTGCCGCCGAGGATAAAAGCTTTATATCCTCATCGGTAAACTTTCCAAGCACATGGTCAGCAAGGTCCATTTCAGGATGACCCGGTGCTCCTACTCCCATTTTGATTCTTGGAAATTCGTCGGAATTTCCCGCAAGAATTATATCCTTAATGCCATTATGTCCGCCGGCACTACCTTTCAGACGCACCCTCAGCTGACCGGCAGGCATACTTACATCATCATAAATAACCAATACATCGCTGTTTTCAAGCTTATAAAAGCTTTTTACCGCTGCAAAGGCTTTACCGCTCAGATTCATAAAGGTCTGGGGTTTTACGAGAATTACCTTTTCACCGCATATGTTTCCTTCTCCGTAAAGAGAACTGTAACCAATTTTATTAATCTTTATGCCGTGCTTAGAAGCAATATAATCTATTGTGCAAAAGCCGGCATTATGCCTTGTATATTCATACTTTTTGCCGGGGTTACCCAGTCCGAATATGGCAAGCATAAAAACACCTCTTTTTGTACAGTAAACTAAGGGACGAAGTTTCTTACTCCGCCCCTTACATTACTTTTTTATTTTATTCTCCGCAGGTTTCACAGTCGCCGTCTTCACAATCGCAGCAAAACTCAATTTCAATAGGCTCTCCACACTGGGGACAAACTATATCGTCCTCGCTGTCAAGCATATCGTCTGTAAGAACAATAATTTCTCCGCACTTTTCACAAGTGATTTCGAAATAATCGTCCTCATCGCAGTACTCATCATCAAGACATTCGCTGCAGCATTCCATAAGCTCTGCAACATCCTCAGCAAGCTCGTCCTGAGCCGCTGTTACAACTTCAACCTCGTCGGAAATAGCCTGCATAACATCAAGCATAGCAAGAAGAAGCTTACCTTCTGCAGTATCTTCTTTTATGCCAAGACCTTCTGCAAGACCTTTAAGATAAGAAACCTTTTCGTTTAAGTAAGCCATTTTAAGTCACTCCTTAAGCTCTTTCCATGTACTCACCGGTTCTTGTGTCAACTCTGATAACAGTACCTTCGTCAACAAAAAGCGGAACCTGAAGAACATATCCTGTTTCAAGAGTAGCGGGCTTTGTAGCACCTGTAGCTGTGTCACCCTTGAAGCCGGGTTCGGTTTCGGTAATTGTAAGCTCAACAAAGTTGGGAGGCTCTACACCGAAAACATTACCCTTGTAGGAAAGAACTTTAACAACCATTTCGTCCTTAAGGAAAGGAAGAGCACCTTCAAGAATATCAGCTGTAAGAGGAAGCTGCTCGAAGGATTCCTGCTCCATAAAGTAGTAAAGCTCACCATCGTGGTAAAGATACTGCATATCTCTTCTGTCGATGTGTGCCTTAGGCATTTTATCGGTAGGGTTAAATGTTTTTTCAACCACACCGCCGGTAATTACGTTTTTAATTTTAGTTCTTACAAACGCTGCGCCTTTACCGGGTTTTACATGCTGAAACTGAATAATCTGGTATACGCTGCCTTCAAATTCGAAGGTTACACCATTTCTGAAATCGCCTGCTGTAATCATATTTATACCTCCAAAAAATTATATACAACTATATTATACACTATATACCACTAAATTTCAAGTGCTTTTTATACTTTTTTACAAAAATTGTAACTTATGACCATTACCTACCGCAAATCCGCAGTTCTTTTGAAGATTTTGTCAATCTTTCACAGCCCGTTTCCGTTACAACCACGGAATCCTCAATGCGGACACCAAACTCGTTTTCTATATATATGCCGGGTTCATCTGTTACAACCATTCCCGGTTCCAGAATATAAGGTGAGCTTGTGCTTAAATTTGGCAGCTCGTGAATATCAAGCCCTACACCATGACCCAGCGAGTGACCGAAAAACTTATCAATCCCCCACACCTTAAACATTTTCCGTGCAGACAGGTCAACCTCTTTTGCCTCCACGCCGGGTTTTATAAGCTTTAAACACTCCTCCTGAACAGTCTGTACCTTCGTGTAAACATCCATCTGTTTGTCAGTTACACTTTCAACCGCAACAGTACGGGTAATGTCACTACAATATCCGCCGAATATACAGCCGAAATCCATAACCACAAAATCTCCTTTTTCAAGAAGCTTTTCCGAAGCCGTTCCGTGGGGCATTGCAGACCTTTTTCCCGATGCCACAATGGTTTCAAAGGAGGTACCTGTTGCCCCTCTGCGTTTCATTTCATATTCTATCATTGCCGCAAGCTGAAGCTCGCTGACACCCGCTTTAATTTCGGGCAGAACACTCTCAAACGCCTCGTCTGCAATAGAGCAGGCTTTTGAAAGCTCCTTAAGTTCTTCTGCCTCCTTTACCATTCGGTGATTTTCAACAAGATTTTCCGTGGATACCAGAGAAACGCCTTCAAAAATTTCTTTAATTACGGAGAAACGCTTATAGGTTATATATTTCCCTTCAAAACCAAGCTTTTTTATACCGTGCTTTTCACAAAGCCTTGAATAAATGCTTTTTTCACCCTCAGCAATATCTAAAATTTCAATCCCCTCAGTTTGTTCCTTTGCCTGGGTGAGGTAACGGAAATCCGTAACAAGATAAACTGCCTCCATCGTTATAAAAAGCTCTCCCGCTGTACCTTTGAACCCCGAAAGGAAACGGACATTGTTGCCGTATGAAACAAGCACTGCATCAAGCCCAAGCTCTCCAAGATTTTTCCGTATCAGTTCAATTCTCAAGTTTTTACTCCTCTCCCATAATGCTTTCTGCCGCCATTATGTAGCCCCGGGCTCCAAAGCCTGCTATCTGCTTTGTACAGACAGGCTCAATAACCGAGATGTGCCTGAATTCTTCCCGGGCGTGAATATCTGACAAATGCACCTCAATTTTCGGTACCTCCAGGATTTCAAGTGCGTCTCTTATTGCATAAGAGTAATGTGTATATGCTCCGGCATTAATTATGACCCCGTCAACCGTGCCGTAAGCATCATTAAGTTTATTTACAATTTCACCCTCGCAGGCAGACTGAAAAAACTCAGTTTCCACGCCTTTTTCATCACAAAAATCCTTTATCATTTTTTCAATGTCCTCAAGGGTTTGCGTGCCGTAATGCTTCGGATTGCGTTTACCCAGCATATTAAGATTCGGTCCGTTAATTATCATTATTTTCATTTTCTTCCTCCCACGGTAAAACATCTCCCGGTTCCCTTAAGTGATTAAGTATCTGCCAGACACCATCACCTGTTACCGAGCATACCCTGTACACAGTTTTGCACCCCGCAAGCCTGAGCCAGTTTTCAGCTCTGTCAGGGTTTGCATCAGGACGGTCAAGCTGAGTTACAATGCCTATAACCTCACGGTTTGTAGCAGATGTACAGCAGGGCGGAAACAGGCAGTAAGGCTCTGCTGCATTTACCACAAGCCCTACCACATCCGCCTCGTAGGAATAGAGAGCAAGTGCTCTTGCCAGGTGTGCGGTTTCCGCATATTCCCCCGGTGTGTCTATTATTATGTCATAATTGTTGATATACTGTGTTTTGTGGTACTGAATTTTCTCATTTTTCAGTGCCTGTGTAAGTGTGGTTTTACCGCACTCACTTCTGCCCATTAAAATAATTTTTTTCATTCTGAACCTCTCAAAATTATATTTCAGGGGTGAACCCTTATTTCCACATAATCAATCTTACTCTTTTTTGATATATTCACTTCCGCATACATAATACCGTACATTTCTCCTCCAACCGAAAAAACGCAGCATTTATTTTCGTATATATTGGAATCGATACTTACAACATCTTCAAAAACACATTTCTCGGCATTTATGTACACCGATATATCCTCGGGTAATATATTCCCGGATACGCCCATATAAAGCTTTACCGTTGCCCCTTGAGGCACTTTGCCTACCGGAATTTTTATTTGCTTGTATTCCCTGTCAATTCCATCAAAACTAACCGGTAAAACAGAACATGCAGGTATATCATAGCGCCAGAAATCATTATAAGTTACTACATGGCTGCGTTCTTGCTTTAACAAAGTTTCCACAGAACCTATATTGTTGAAAATCAGCGGTCGGTTTTCATCGTTTCTTATGGATTCGTTATATTTGCTCCATTTATCATAAACACCTTCATATTCACCCATATCCATGTAGTTATAAAGATACACAAAATCACACCCACGGCTGAGGTTTGAAATTGCCTGGCCAAATGCCATTTTTACCGAAACCGTTACCGGTTTGTAGCCGCGGTATGGCTTGAAGAGAAGCTGCTGCCCTCCCCCAAGAGCCACATTTTTCCCTTTAAGGAGCTGTTTCCACAGTTCGATGGGCATATCCGTATCAGTTGTTTCCCATCTTGGAATAATTATTATATTGTCAATCTCCTCTGTAAATTCAAATATGTTCATGCCCCGTTCAAGTGTAAGATTGGGCTCGGGAGACAAAAGAACCGACCTTTTTATGTAGTGTTTATATTTTTTCTCATATTTTTCTATAATCGAAAAAACATCCTTCAAAAATCCCGACATCACCTCTGTGCCACCGTATTCTCTGCCAAACTGTACAAAAAACAAGTCCCGCATAAAATCCAGTTCAACACCGTAAACATCGTATCTATCCAACTGTTCGTCAATATAATCAAGCATCTGTTTACGAACCTGCGGTTTAGAATAATCCAGGCATTTATCAAAATATCCCCGTCTTTCCCTATGTGCGGCAATATGATTTTCGGGATATTTATTAACAGCTGAGCTTCTTCTTACATCCGCTCCGTCTGTCATGTTACCGTGACAGTCATTCATGCGAAAAGATATCCACGGCCGTATTCCGACCTCATTTAAGGCTTCAATCCATACCCGGTACATATCAATTTTTCTCTCACGGATAATTTTATACGCTTCTGCCGCATATGTGTTTTTATAGTCTACAGGCATCCCGTTATCCTCTGTTGCCAGAAACTTATCCGCAAAGGTTTCAAGCACCTTTGAGTCGGACATGGAAATGGTTCCGTTTACATTCATAACAAAATCGGTAACCTGAGTACCCTTCAATGAGTATATATATTTTCTCAGCTCCGCCTCGGTTACATCTATACCTGCGCTGTATCTTACCCACACAAAATGTATCCAGTCCTCATTGTAAAAAAGCATTATTACCTCTCCTATGGTTTTTTTATTTTGATATTCTTAAATATATATTTTTCATTATCAGGGCATCCCGTGCCATTGTTCCTTTGGATTCACAAATAATTGTAGGCGAAAGACTGCGTTTGTAAATCAGCTCTGCCAAGGGGTCAAAATCCGGCCCGTAATCGGTTTCATCATAGGTACGGTGTACCTTTTCGCCCCCGGCTGTGTATTCAATACGGCTGAAATGAGAATGGAAATGAGCCATCCGGTCATGCCCCAGCATATTTTCCATTGTATCAAGCACCGCCTCAAAATCTTTAACATTATTGAGACATCCCAGACCCCTTGTATGCAGATGTCCGAAATCAATTGTGGGAATAAAGCTTTCGTCAATAAGGCAAAGCCTCATAACCTCTTCAAGAGTTCCCAGCTGATTTATTTTACCCATGGTTTCCGGGCATATGTGTATGTGATAAAGTCCCTCGGCTTTTGCCTGTTCAAGGGCTTTTTTCAGAGTTATTTCGGCATATCCCATAGCGGTTTCCCTGGGCATTTTTGCACAGGCACCGCTGTGCACCACAATTTTATCCGCACCCATAATGTCCGCCGCACGAAGGGTTTCCATAATGTAATTTATACTTTTTGCGCGTTTTTCCTCATCGTCGGTTGAAAGGTTGATGTAATAGGGCGCATGAATGCTTAAAGAAATGCCGTTTTTTTCTGCTTCCTCCCCTATGGCTTTTGCCTTTGCCGGTGAAAGCTTCACACCCTTTGCACAAGAATATTCGTACAAATCAAGCCCCATATTTTTAAGCCACAAAGGCATCTGCTCCGAGGATTTATAACCCTCCTCATAAAAGGCCTCGGAGTTTCCCGAAGGTCCGAATTTTACCATATTATCAAATCCCATTCTGTTTTATATTACTATTTTACCACAAAAATTTCGTTATTACAATATTTTTAAAAAATTATGTTGATTTTTTTAGCATTATTTGGTATAATATAATAGATTAATTATGTATACAAAAGAAAGGTCTTGTTTTGTTATGGAAAACACTAAAAAACGCAGTTTCAGTGCAATACAGCCCTCGGGCACAATAACTCTTGGTAACTATCTCGGTGCCATCCGCAACTGGGTTGCTCTTCAGGACGAGCTTGAGTGCATTTTTGCTATTGCAGATTTACATACAATTACAGTTCGTCAGGAGCCCGCAAAACTCCGTCAAAACAGCATCGAGCTCCTCGCAATGCTGCTTGCCGCAGGAATCGACCCGGAAAAGAGCTTACTTTTCTGTCAGTCCCATGTGCATCAGCATGCTGAACTTGCATGGGTGCTTAACTGTTACACTCAGATGGGTGAGCTTTCCCGTATGACTCAGTTTAAGGATAAATCCCAGAAGCACGCAACAAATATAAACGCAGGTCTTTTTACCTACCCAACTCTTATGGCGGCAGATATTCTTCTTTATAAAGCCGATGTTGTACCGGTAGGCGAAGACCAGAAACAACACCTTGAGCTTTCAAGGGATATTGCAAACCGTTTCAACAGCACTTATTCCGAAACCTTTGTTGTTCCTGAGCCTTACATTGTAAAAGCCGGCGCAAGGGTTATGAGCCTGCAGACTCCCACTTCAAAAATGTCTAAATCCGACCCTAACCCCGGTGGCTTCATTGCACTTACAGACCCTGAGGAGGTTATTATCCGCAAGTTCAAAAAGGCAGTTACTGACAGCGATGCGGAAATTGCTTACCGTGAGGGTAAGGATGGCATAAACAACCTTCTTACAATTTATTCCGTAATTACCGGTGTTTCCGTTGAAGATGCGGTAAAGGAATTTGAAGGTAAAGGATACGGTGATTTCAAGCTTGCCGTAGGTGAAGCTGTTGCCGCTCATTTAAAGCCCATTCAGGAGCGCTACGATTATTATATGAAAAACAAGGATTTCATAGTGGATGTTTACACAAAAAGTGCAGAAATTGCCGGCAAAATAGCGGAATCCACACTCAGAAAAGTTTACAAAAAAGTAGGTTTTCTTCAGAAGTAATGTAACGAAAGGTAGGTCATTATGAACACTCTTCACATTTTGCTTGCCTTTGCAGTTGCTCTGCTGACAAGCTTTCTTTCGGTTCCATTTGTAAAAAACATTGCCATTAAGGCAAAAGCCATTGATGTTCCAAAAGACGGCAGAAGAATGCACAAAACCCCTATTCCCCGTATGGGCGGTCTTTCCATATTCTACGGTTTTGTGCTGAGTATTTTGTGTTTCACCGAAGGTTTCGATAAGGACCTTGCTGCTATTCTCATCGGTGCAACCATAATTGTTGTGCTTGGTATTGTGGATGATATTAAAGCCCTGCCGGCGTTACCGAAGCTGCTTGTACAGATTATTTCGGCAATAATCCCGGTTGCCGCGGGAACACGAATCAACTTTGTGTCAATTCCCTTTTCAAATGCTGCCGATGCCGCAACCAACATTCCGATAAACACTATCATATCATGCATTGTTTCTGTTTTATGGATTGTTGCTGTTACCAACGCAGTTAACCTTATTGACGGACTTGACGGCTTAGCTGCCGGTGTTTCAACAATTGCTTCCGCATCAATTCTGTTTATTGCGCTTATTGACGGAACCTCACCCTTTGATGTAATTCTTATACCGGTATGTCTTGTAGGTGCCTGCCTCGGTTTTTTACCCTACAACCTGAACCCTGCAAAGATTTTTATGGGCGATACCGGTGCCACCTTCCTGGGTTACATTATGGCGGTTATGTCCATTAAGGGCTTGTTCAAAAGCTACACGGTAATTACTTTTATTGCCCCGGTGCTTATTCTTGGTCTTCCTCTTTTTGATACCTCCTTTGCCATAATAAGGAGAATCATCCGCCGTCAGCCCATTATGCAGGCAGACCGCGGTCATCTTCATCACAGACTTATTGATATGGGATTCAATCAGAAGCAGACAGTTTCTGTTCTTTATACAATCAGCGCATTGCTTGGCCTTAGTGCAATTATTATGGAAGGCTACAAGCCCTCTGTTGGTATTTTACTTCTCATTTCTGTTTTTGCTTTTGTTCTTCTCGCAATTATTTTTGCGGGCCGTCCTGAACCTGACCAACATAACGATTCTCAGAACAAGAAAGGATAAATGCCATGAATAAATTAAAAGTTATGACAGTTTTCGGCACAAGACCTGAAGCAATAAAAATGGCTCCCCTTGTGCTTGAGCTTGAAAAAAACAACAATATTGAAAGCATTGTTTGTATAACCGCACAGCACCGCGAAATGCTTGACCAGGTTATGGACCTGTTCGGCATCCGGGCGGATTATGACCTTAACATAATGCAGGCAAATCAGACACTCTGCGGAATAACCACCAGAGCAATTGAAGGTCTTTGCAAGGTTTTTGAAGAGGTAAAGCCTGATGTTGTCCTTGTTCACGGTGACACAACCACAACCTTCTGCGGAAGTATTGCGGCTTTCTACAATCAGATAAAAGTTGGTCATGTTGAAGCAGGTCTTCGCACCTACGATAAATATTCCCCATACCCGGAAGAGGTTAACCGCCTTTTAACCGGTACAATTGCGGACTTTCACTTTGCACCGACAATAAATAACAAAAACAACCTTCTTGAAGAGAAGAAACAGGGCGAAATTTTCATTACCGGCAACACGGTAATTGATGCCATAAAATACACAGTAAAACCTGATTATGTTTTCCGTAACGAAAAGCTTAATTCCCTCGATTTTTCAAAGCGTACAGTTCTTGTTACTGCACACCGTCGCGAAAATTTAGGCAAGCCCCTTGAAAACATATGCAAAGCTATTCTGGATGTTGTAAACGACACTCCTGACATTCAGGTGGTTTACCCGGTACATCTTAACCCCAAGGTTCGTAACACCGCCTTTTCCATCCTTGGCAACCATGAGAGAATCCATCTTATTGACCCCCTGGATGTGGATGAGCTTCACAACCTTATGGCAAGATGCCACCTTGTAATGACCGATTCCGGCGGACTCCAGGAGGAAGCTCCCTCCCTGGGCAAGCCCGTGCTTGTTCTCCGCACCGAAACCGAGCGACCCGAAGCTGTAACCGCAGGAACTGTTAAAATGGCAGGCTGTGACCGGGATGTAATTTACTCTATGGCACGCACCCTTTTAACCGATGAAAACGCCTATAACGAAATGGCACACGCCGTTAACCCCTACGGAGATGGAAAAGCCTCCGAACGAATAGTTCAGGCACTCCTTAAAATTTACGGTCTTACCGATATTTCTCCTGATGAATTCGGAGTTTAACCCGGAGCCTTCAGCCTCCGAACGAATAGTTCAGGCACTCCTTAAAATTTACGGTCTTACCGATATTTCTCCTGATGAATTCGGAGTATAGCAAATAAAAAAGGGACATTCGAATGTCCCCACAGAATAGCGTGCAGTAACCCTGTACGCTATTATTTTTAAGTATTTAAATTACTATTCTCCAAGATTTCTTCTTGTTTTCTCTCTTGCCTTTTCAAGCTTCTCTTCATCTATTGTGACTAAAACACATTCCTCACACATTCCCATAACATTTATGCTGATGTTCTTTAAAATACACTCTCCATTTTCCCAATAGGCACAGTAATTGTTTTCACATTGCATAATAAATCCTCCTTTTTTTGCACTAATTATTAGTGCATATTCGTATTATACCACATTTTTAGTGTAAAATCAATATGTAGTTAGTGCAAAATAATTGCATATTTAGTGTTAAGGATGGTGCTGTAATATGAAAACAAAAAGACATGTAAGCATTAGAACCGACGGTGAAATGCTGGATAAATTTTACTACGCTTCTAAATTTAACGGTAGAAGCGGCAGTAGTCAGATAATCTATTTAATGAGAAAGTTTATTGCCGATTTTGAAAAAGAAAACGGACCCATTACCGAGGATGACCTCAAAAGCTTTTTCAATGATAAATGAGGGACATTCGTGAATCTACAATATAGCGTGCAGAGGTACTGTACGCTATTATTTTTAATTTTCAGTCAAAGAAATCACCAATCTCCCAGGTTTCTCCTGGTTTTTCCTCTTGCTTTTTCAAGTTTCTCTTCATCTATTGTGACTAAAACACATTCCTCACACATCCCCATAACATTTATGCTGATGTTCTTTAAAATACACTCTCCATTTTCCCAATAGGCACAGTAATTGTTTTCACATTGCATAAAAATCACCTCGGTATCATATATTACCTATATAGTATCATATATTGCCTTTTTTGTCAAGAGTAATTTTGTACAATATAGCTGAGGTGATAAATATGAAAACTCTTGATGCCGTTAAAATCCGTATATTGCGTTTGTGCGAAGAACGAAACATCACTATAAATAAACTTGCCAATCTTTCTGCATTGCCACCCTCTTCTCTTAAGGCAATTCTTTACGGCAGAAGTAAAAATCCAACTATAAAAACCATTAAAATTCTTTGCGACGGTCTTGATATTACTCTCGGTGAGTTTTTCTCAACTCCTGAATTTGACAATCTGGAGCAAGAAATCGAATAATTATACTTCACCACCGGCTCCCTTGTGTAAAGGGAGCTGTCTTGCCTTGGGCAAGACTGAGGGATTGTTTCACTACAACAGCAAAAGCCCATCAATCATATGATTGATGGGCTTTTGCTGTTGTAGTGAAACAATCCCTCAGTCTTGCCCAAGGCAAGACAGCTCCCTTT
>JAZQCS010000097.1:0-4363 GCA_045546415.1 Clostridia bacterium
TTTTGACGGCGGAAGTCAGGAGTACATTCTGGACACACCTCTTACCATCCACAAACAGCCTGAAGGTTCAGAGGCGGAAGAATATGGCACAAAATATGAACTTGAGGTTCAGGTATACGGAGGAAAAGCTCCTTATAGCTATCAGTGGTTCTACTATACCGGCTACAGAAACAATACGGATAAAATTGTAAATGGTGATTATGTAAAAGATGCAACAAGTGACGCATTGGTTCTTTCGATTGAAAAGGAAAACGCTCTTCTTGGTCAGAAGATTTACTGCGAAATAACCGACAGCGAAGGAACTAAAGTTACAACCAATGCCGTAAAGGTTTACGGACCATTCTCTATGCCGGTTGATGATTGGACTTTAGAATCAGGTAAGAATACTCTTATCGGCAGAGTGGCAGACGGTATCCTTAAAAAAGGCGAAAAGGTTTCTGTTATTCGAGGCGGCAAGGTTATTGCAGTTGGTATTGCAAAGGATTTGCAGATGTTTGGCAAAACCGTGGATGAAACCTGCAAAGGTGACAATGTGGGTATTGTATTTGAAAGACAAGATGGCGCAACCCCCGGAAAAGGCGATATCGTAGTTAAATACCAGCCTTCACACATTATTGACACAAGTGATATTGTAAACTAAAAATATAAAAACAAAAAGGAGGTAAAACTATGGGACTTGGTGATTTTTTCAAAAACATTTTCGGCAAAAAGACCTGTGCATTTTGCGGAGGCGAGTGCGGAATGCTTAACCGCACAAAAATCAAGGGTGATGAATACATCTGCGGCAAATGTGATGATATGTGTTCCTTCCACATTCAGAAATACCGCTTCACAAAGGATGAACTGAGAGGTCATATGGAATATATGAAGCGCTGCGACCGTATCTACAAGGAGCTTGCACTCAAGGGTGACAGACCCGACCGTTTCCCGTCGGCTACAAACAGACAGGGTATAGAATTTTATGACAACCTTGGGATGTTCCGCATTATGGACGGCTCCAGGGATGGCAAGGAGCAGTATCCCAAGGAAATGTTCCGTTACGACCAGGTAGCAAAATACGAGCCCTACATTGAAGAATCCGAAGAGGAAACCGAGGACGGCAAGAAGGAAAAGGTTTTCGGTGAGGGCGGAATTAAGATAACCCTTGTAGGCGGTATGGATGATACCACTACCATGAGAAAAGGTCTTCGGGCGCATCCCTACATCACCGAAGAAATTACTGTTTGCTTTGCCGCAAACGACAGAGAACAGGAAAACTATATGAAATATGTTGAAAATGCAATTCATCATTTTGATTACATTTTCGGTGTTAACGACGGTGCAACCGCTCTGTTCCAGTTTGGTCTTAACAAGGAGGAAAAACGCAACATTATGGCAGGTGTTGCCTTTGCAAAAACCGCAATGGATGCTGTAAAGGTTGCAAAGGACGGTGGAGAAATATCCGAGGAAAAGAGGGCTGAAATTCAGCAGAACTTCAACACTATGGAGGATGCCGAAACAGGCGGACTCAGTGTATACACAAGAGCAGCAGACGCTGCAGAAGCAAAAATCAATTAATTTAAGGAGGAAAATTATTATGAAAAAGGCATTAACTCTTATTCTGGCGGTAGCATTGGTTTTATCTCTTACAGCCTGCGGTGACAAAGGCGTAAAGGTTACTCTTTATGAGGATACCTGGGAAGGTGAAAATGTAAAGCTTGCAGTAGATTTTTACTATCCCGAAGGTGCAGACATCACCCTTGAAGGGGACGAGGAATATCCCAACTGGATTGATATGAATATGAATGGCAAAAACATTCAGATAAGCCCCGCAATTTTTGAAGACACCACTTTTGATGCAAACAAGGAATACGACAAGGAAAATCAGGACACCTACAAGGAATTCAAAATTAACGGTTACGATTGTTACGGCTATGAGGCTTTTGGCGGTTACTGGATTTATGTACACCTCGAAGAGGTTTCCGAAACAACCGACAGATACCTTGTAATTGACACAGAAACAATTGATTACAGCGTTGACGGTACTCCCGAGGGAATTGGTCAGTACGAAGACAAGGATATCAAAACAATTGTTGAATCCTTTGAATACCGCGGTGTTGTGGAATACCCCGAAGAGGAAGAAAAAACAGAAAAATAATTAAAGGAGATAGATTAAAATAAAAAAATTATTAGCATTATTATTGGCGGGAATTATGGTATTTGCCTTTGCAGGATGTGAAGGCGGAGATATTGAAGCAGGTCCCGACAGCTCGGATGTTGTGAGAAAAATCGGTATGGTATACGGTGACGACGAAACACCCATTACCCTGACTAAGCCTGACAGTGCTTCCTTTACATTTTACGGTGACGACCCCATGGATTCCGGTGATTTGGCAGGTATTTGTGCTGATGATTATTCCTGGGATGCAGAAATTATGGGTTACAAATACTACGAAGGCATAGGCAGTAATGTGCCTTTTGTAGACTACTATTTTGCAGGCGCAGTAAGTGATGAATATACATCTTACGAAGAGGAAATAAAAGACCTCGGCATAAGCTTTGGCGGTAATCCCGTAAAGGTTATAAGATATTCCTACACAGAGGTTGACTACGAAGATGTATATGAAGAGATTTTTGTAGGCTTTGAATACAGTGGCAGTAGCGACCAGGGACTTTTCGGACTTAAAATAAACGCTTACGGTGAAGAGCTTTCTGACAACTATTTGAAGAACTTGTTCAACGAGCTTACCATTCTTGAAAAGTAGGGGATGTTAAAAAACTCATTTGGATTTTTTAAATACTGACTAAGCGGAAGGGAGCTTTCGCTCCCTTCTTCTCAAAAGCCTTCAAAATATATTTGAAGGCTTTTGAGAGGAAAAGCAGAAAATGAAAGGAGGCCGTATATTATGCTTAAAAAAACATTGAGTGCAGGACTTACACTTTGTATGTTACTTCCCCTTTGCTCCTGCATAAGACCACCTATGGAACCTCCCACGGATAAATTATCCTTCATTTCGGTAATGCTCGGGGAGAAAGACCTTGAAGAGTGGAATGAAAACAATGTCATTTCCCGTGTGGCGTGGAACAACTTAAAGCTTTCGGAGGATGACGAAAAGAAGTTCCCCGGGCTTAAGAAAGCCTTTGACAAGCAAAACAGTGCGGCATTAAAGGATGCAAAAGCTCTTATGTACGAACTGTCGGATGCGGCAAAGGATTTATCGGGAGATGAGTTTAACCCGCTTTATCTTGAAGGAACATCTCAAACTTTCATTCAACGAGCAGACACAAGGGTTATAAGCTGCCTGGATTATGTCACTGTATATTCGGGCGGAGTGCATCCCGACTATTTTTACAAAGCATCAAACTATAATCCCCAAACGGGAGAAAAGCTTGTTCTTACCGATGTTATGGGAAGCATAAAAGGGCTGCCCGACATTTTAGAAAAGGAAATTTCAAATAAATATGATTATCTGACATTTGAGGATGATCAGCTATGGGAGATTTTTAAAGGTTATTCCGCAAATGATTATCTCTGGACGGTTGATTATCAGGGCGTAACCTTCTGGTTCAGCCCCTACGAGATTGCACCCTTTTCGGCAGGACCCCTTTCGGTAAAGCTTTATTTTGACGAAAACCCCTACACCATCCGTGATGAATACAAAAAAGCTCCCGCCGAAAGCTATGTTATGATGCTGCCACTTGGACAAAAAACCGACTTTGATTTGGATTTGACAGACGGCAAAAAGGATTGCATTGAAACAGATATGATACCTGATGGGTATGGTGGCAATTACAATATGCTTTCGGTTACGGTGAACGGCAAAACCGTTACCGATGAAATAAACTATGCCTACGATTTTGATGTTTATCTTGTACATACGGGTGATAAAAGCTATATCTGTTCCGATTCGTGGAGTGACAACAGCTATCATATGTTCTGCACTTGGGATATAAACGGTGCTTCGCCCGAAATAAGTCACCGGCTTTACGGCACGCAGCTTGCCTATGAATTTGTGGAAGAAAGTGCAGATAGCGGAACGGTTTACAGAAAAGCCTTTAACAATCCCGAAAGCTTCGGCCTTGAAACAAGGTTTGAAATATTGGGAACCCGTGGAGCTACAGCAACATATAAACTAAGCGAAACAGATGGAAAACCAGAAATGACAGATAAAGCCTACACCTTTAATTACGGTCATGATGTAAAAACAGCAATACCCCTTGATGCGGAGCTTCTGCCTGAAACGGAAAAAACAGAGCTTCCTATTGGCACATCACTCACACCATATCAGACAGACGGAAAAACTTTCGTTGATTTAAAGACAGAAAATGGTGGAATTGTAAGGCTTAATATTGATGTTTCCGATTGGCCGAGAAAAGTAAACGG
>JAZQCS010000098.1:0-31865 GCA_045546415.1 Clostridia bacterium
GATGCCTGACGAACAAGTGCTCTGTCCATATAGATCTGAATTGTATTTGCAGCAGGTCTGTAAATAACATCATCTGCACGAAGAGTTACGATATCCTTGAAGGGAAGCTCTACAGCTGTCTTTTCGTACTGAGCTCTGTAAGTTACATTACCTTCGATGGTAGTTGCAACTTCCTTATCCCAACCTGTAAATGTGTAACCGTATTCGGGGTGAATCTGGGGAGCTTCAACTGCATCGCCCATAGCACCTGTAACAACAACTGCGTTTCTGTTGCCGGTAGCAGCGAAGTAACCCTTTTCACCGGAAACGAACATTACTTTGTATGTTTTATATTCTTTTCCTACAACGGTATAAACACCGTTTTCTTCTTCAACTACGAAATCAGCTGCTTCAAGAGCTTCTGCTACTGCAACATTTGTTGTGGAAACGATTGCACCTTCAACATAATCATTAAGAATGGTACCGTTTACTGTGCCGTTAAGAGCAACTGTGTTTTCTGCTGCATCACCATTGAACAGGATTGCCGCATTTTCTGCGCCTTCAACTGCGGGTACATTTACTGTACCTTCAACTGTTACGCTGATGTTTGTTTCTTCTGTTACGATTACTGCAAATTCTTCATCTGCATGACCTGCACCGTTAAGTACGGATGCACTGTCAACATCTGCTGTTGTACCTGCAGAACCTTCTTTGAAGTAAAGTGCGGAGTAACCGCTGATTTCTGTGTTTTCTACATTGATATCGGACTGAACGAATACGATTACACCATAGCCGGACTCGCCTGCATCAATGGTAGAATCCTTAACATTTACAACTGTACCGTTTTCGCTGCCGCCGATTGTAAGAGGCTGAGTATTGCCTTTGCCTGTTACATTAAGCTCAACA
Source organism: Clostridia bacterium (assembly GCA_045546415.1). GTDB lineage: Bacteria > Bacillota > Clostridia > RUG12999 > RUG12999 > RUG12999. The sequence goes on from JAZQCS010000098.1 coordinate 886, forward strand.
TTTTCAAGGTTAAGTGTTACAGCCTTTCTGGTATCAACTGCACGTTCGCTGCCGATAACTGTACCGTTCTTGATTGTTGCATCTGCATAAACTTCGATTGCCTTTTTAGCTGTGCTGTTAATTGCATGGCCGTCAAGGTCAAGTGTTACAGCTTTTTCAAGTTTAACAATTTCATCAACAATTACATCATTAAGAAGAGTAACTGTTGCGCCTGCTTCTGCTGCTTCAAGAGCTTCGGCAAGAGTCTTGTACTGAACACCGTCTACTTCTGCAACGAAGAATTCAAATACCTGAACTTCGCCAACAGAGTACTTTTCTTCAACATTATTGTTGTTGAACATTGCAAGTTCAAGAGTTACCTTGATATCGGGGTTTTCTGCAAGAAATTCGGGCGAGAAGTACAAGCCGCAGTTAAATTCCTTAACAAAATCGTAAACCTGTTTATATGTAAGTCTTGTCTTGTACTGTGCATCGGGAGCGTTGATAGCGTATTCCATAATATTAAGGGATTCGCCTGCTTTAAGGGTTACATCGCTTGTGGGAACCTTAACCCAGTTTTCGCTCCAGCCGTCATACTGACCTGCAAGGTAACCGTCCTTAGTGCCGTCTGCATTAAAGGTAACATCCTTGTTGAAGGTGATTACAAAGTCTGCGTACCAGTCAGCGTAATATTCATCCTGCTCGGGTGTGATTTCGTCAGCAAGGAAGGTTCTTGCAAATGTAAGCTTGTCGCCGTCGATTACAACATTTTCAAGGTCAAGAACTGTTGCTGTGGGAAGTTCGGGTGCGCTCTGTATCTGTTTAAAGCTTGCCGAAACCGTAACATTCTTTTCAGGCATTATGAATGTTCCCATATTTTCTGTTCCTTCAACCTCAACAGCTACACCTTCTTCATCTGTAACCGCAATGCTTTCCAGTTCATAATCTGCATCGGGGAATGCTGTAACCGTAACGGTTTCATTAGCCATTGATTCAGTAAAATCAACCTCTAAGCTTCCGTTCTCTGTTGCTTCCATGTCTACTGTATATGTTACAACAGCATCGCTGAAGCCTGACAGACTCAGGTATTTGTAATCTTTAAGTGATGTTTCTCCATCCCATACAACGCTGTCTTCACCGTTGATATTATTGCTTACATAAACGGTATTTCCGCCGAAATCCTCTTTTACCTTGTTACCTACTGCCTCGTTGCCTGTAACTGTAAGTACACCGCCGTTAATAACAAAGGTGCCTTCCGCATAGTTGTCCGATTCAACGCCGTATTTACCGCCGGCAACATTAACCTCGGTACCCTGTCCTATAACAATGCTTCCTTCAGAGGCATTGTTGCAGATACCGCTTTGTGTTTCGCCGATAACATTTACCTTGGCACCCTTCTGTATAATTATATCGGTCCATACCCATATACCGTAAGAGCCACCTGTGATGTTAAGAGTTCCTTTTCCCTGGATTATCACACTGGGACCGTCGCTGCCGAATCCGTTTGCGCCGTTGATTGCGGACCATTTTTCATCAACAATGGAGTTTGTTGTACCTTCAACAAGCTCAATAACCAGGTCATTTCCACCCGGGTAATTATAAGACCAGTAAATAGCATGGTCTGATTCGCTTTCGGATACACCACCCTCATTGTTCACTACGTCAAGACCGTTAAGCTTAAGTACGCCATCCTTATATAATGCAACATACTCAGCTCCTTCAACCCAATTTTCACTTGCCTCTGTTGCATCGTTGGATTCAAGATAATCTCCATCATCCAATCGGATATTACAAATTTTGATGTAATCCGGTGCTTCAGCATTTTCCGCCATTACAACAGTAGGAAGAATACCCATGCAAAGGCATAACAGCAAGCTTATTACCTTTTTCACATAAATTCCTTCTTTCTTAAAAATGTTATTTTATTATATTGATTATACAGAACATTGGTTTTTCTGTTAAATCCTTAATTAAAAAGGAAACATGACGGGGTTTTATTCATGCCTCCATAACACTCCCATTATATACCAATTTTAATTATACTCCAAAATCTTTAAAAATTCAAGACCTGTGACAAATTTTCATCAACTTTTTTATTAAAAATCCGAGGAATTTAACTTTTACCGAAGAATTTCTCTGTTTATTCCGAGACAATGCGGGCATTGTCCCCTGCAAACCCGCACAATCCTCGTAGGGGCAATTCACGAATTGCCCGCCCTGATTTTCCCAAACACCCTGTAGCGGCGATCACCGGTCGCCTGCCCTCGTAGTGGCGGGTCTCTGCGCCCGCCATTTGAAAGAATGCAGAGATCCTTCGCTTTGCTCAGGATTACATAGGTTGACCGTAGCGGCGACCAAAAAAAATAATCGCAAAGCGATAATTTCGTCGCCATAAAACACACAAAAAGGGAGGGCATAAAAAGCCTCACCTTAAGAAGGCTCCCCTTGATGCAAAAAGTAAAAAAGTAATTCCTTTGGAATAACTTTGGGAGCTGTCGAGCATAGCGAAACTGAAGGGATTTAACATTTATCCCATCAGTCACACCTTCGGTTTGCAGGCTCTCTTTATCAATCCCCTCGCCACCGCAAAGTGGCGGCCCTCTCCCCTTTTTTGAATCCCTCCACCAAGCACGCTTGGTCCCCCTCCCTTTAGACAAGGGAGGCGAAACGGGGCGCATTACAGGAGCAAAATTGGCGCACTATGTCCTGTCATTCTGAACCAAAAAGTAAAATCCGAAGGATTTAACTTTGGTGAAGAATCTCTTCTTTTTTTCCGTAGCGGCAACCTCGAATCGTAGGGTGATGCATTTATGCATCCCGAAAAACGGAACGGATAAATCCGTTCCCTACAACACAAAATGCGCAACAAAAAAGTCCCCCTTGCCTAAAGGGGGAAAGCCTTGGCTCTGCCAAGGCAGGGGGATAAAAATTTCAAGCATAAAACCATAAACCGCAGAGAGATGCGTTTATACATATCACAAACGGAACGGATAAATCCGTTCCCCACGTCATAAAACCAAAACACCGTGTCATTCCGGGACGATGTGGGCATTGTCCCCTACGAAATCTCACAACCCTTGTAGGGGCTGATGCCCACATCAGCCCGATATTTTAATTTTGTTGCCACAGCAATTTGCCCTCGCAGAGGCGATTTACGTGTCGCCCGAACAAAAATGGCGGGCAACGCTCGCCGCTACTCCCCGGAAGGTAATCCACCCCCCATCCGTAAGGCGGATGAGGGGCACTCCCGAAAATATTTAAAATGCCATGCGTCCCCAACCCGTAGTTTCGGCTGTTCGTTTTGGAATTCCCAGAATTTCTCTTGCTGTGTCTACATAGTAGCGGTAATTTTCAATAGGAGTTCCGTTTGGTATACGGTGGTCAAGGGCAAAAACAATGCCGCCGCTTTCCTGCATCATAGGCTGAAGCTTATATTCAAGCTCACGGCGTATTGCTTCCTTGCTTTCCCTTAAAACATGCTTGTCTATACCGCCTTTAAGAGCCAGCCTGTTGCCGTATTTTTTTCTTAATTCCACAATATCCATACCTGCCGCAGGCTCCATAGGGTACATTGCGTTTATACCACAATCCATGTAGGCATCAATAACAGGGTTCATATTTCCGTCGCTGTCCATACTGAAAATTTTTGTGCCTTTTGAGCTGAGCATTTCCCACACCTTGCTGTAATATGGCTTTATAAACTCTTCAATAAGGTTAGGACCTATAAGGGGTCCGCTTTTTCCTGCCATGTCCTCATGAACATGGAGAACATCAATTGTTATTTTATCGCTTACCCTGTCAAGAACCTTCATGGAGGTATCGCAGATGGTTGAAATTATATCCTCCATCAGTTCAGGATCGTCATAATAGCTTATGCAACAGTTTTCCTCACCCATAAGCTCACGGGGAAAATCGAATCCTCCCTGAATAGCAGCCATTACAATTGCACCATTTTTCTGTGCATTTATTGCCTCTTCAATTCTGTTTCCCATAACTCGTTTTTCATCGAAAGTGAAAAACGGCTTCATTTTAAGCCAGCTTTCCATATCTGCAACAGGATATTCCATAGGAAGAGGAATAGTTGCTGTGCCTTTGCAAAGCTTTGTAACCCTTCCCATTGTATCTCTTTCAATGCGATATTCCGCTGTATCCTCAATTACCTGAGGGGTAAAACCGCCCAAAAGACCGGTTACTGCACCGCAGCCTGTAACCGGAACATAGTCCCAGTCAAAAGCTTTCATGCTTATTTCATCCTCGGTTGCCCCCTGGCTTGCCCACTCCTTATCAAGTCCGATAAGGGGACCGAACAGTTCGGAAAGCATGGGGCGCTTAAATTCACCAAAGGTCATTAATTCAAGATATTCTTCCCGTGTCCATTTCATAAACAACACCTCTTAATTAAATTATATATAATTAAATTAACATATTAATTTGCTTTTTTCAATGCACAAAACCACAAAACATGGATTATTTTTGTTTTTTTAAAATTTCTCTTGACCTTTTAATTCCTTTATTTTATAATATAGATTGAAAGAATCAAAAACTCTGAGGTGATTTTATGGATAATTTTAACATTGTTCCCGAAATACACTATATGGTTCACCGCAAGACCTATCCGGGCTGGAGAATATCCCTGCGCACAATTCCCGACCACGAGCTTGTGCTGATAGTTTCCGGAAACGGCACAGTTAACCTGCCGGACAGAAAAATAAATGTCCGCCCCGGCATGCTTTTGCACTTTGCTCCCGGAGTGCCACACTCTCTTGCAGCTGACCATGAAAATCCAATGGCTTTTTACGCGGTTCATTTTGATGTTTTTACTTTTTCCCCCGATTCAGTTCCAATGAAAATTTCACCTCAAATTGATGAGGTAAACACTCCTCCCGATTTTTCCGTTTTTAAAACCCTTTTTAAAAATATTATTGAGTTGAAAAACTCCGCACCCTACGGCTACATTTTAGGATGCCGTTCTCAGTTGGAGGAAATTCTTTTCAGGCTTATGACCGTAGGTACAAATTACGGATTTTCACAAAAAGCCGAACGGATTATTTCCTACATTGACCGGAATGTCGATAAAAAGCTTACCCTTTCGGTTGTTGCATCAGTTTTTTCTATAAACGGAAGCTATCTTTCAAAGCTTTTTAAAACCGCAACCGGCTACACAGTTACTGAATACATCAACAAAACCAAGGTTAACAAGGCAAAGGAATACATAATTGAAGGAAACTTGAAAATAAAAGATATTTCCACCATGCTGGGCTATGAGGACCCTCTTTATTTCAGCCGTGTTTTCAAAAAGCTTGAAGGTGTTTCCCCTGCAGGCTATTACAAAAGATTTATAACCGACATTACCGACTGAACCTTTTCTCAGTGGCAGGTGCCACTCCCTTTTTCCTCTTGTACATTCTTGAAAAGTTGCTTACATCACCATAACCACACATAGTCGCAACCTCATAAACCATGTATCCGCTTTTCAGGAATTCCTCCGCGTGAGAAAAACGGATGTTCATAAGATATTCCCCTATGCTCATTCCGGTTTTTTTGCGGAACAGCTTTGAAAGATAAGTTCTTTCAACTCCCAGGGTTTCCGAAATGCCCGATACTGTAATCTGTGAGGAATAGTTTGTCTCAATGTAGTTACATACCTGTGCCACATAATCCTTTTGTCCTTGCTGTTTTGCAAACAGCTTTGCATAAAGAGAAAATAATTTTGATGCCAGGTACTCACTTATGCAGCCGTTATAGTTTTCTGCTCCGAGCATCTCCTCAAAAAGTCTGCCCGGCACTTCAAAAACATCTCCCCGCTTTTCAAAATCCGACGCAAGCCTTCCGTTAAAGCCTATCCATATGTAATGCCAGGGGTCTGCCTTGTCTGCGGTATAAATGCACATCTCACCGGGGCATATAAGAAACGCCTGTCCCGGTCCTACTGTCATTTTTTCACCGTTTTTTACAAGCTCACCCTTTCCGCTTTTTACATAGTGAATTAAATAATACTCTCTTATGGCAGGGCCGTAGGTATGCAAAGGTCTGCAAACCTCCTCCCCCGCCTGTAGGGGATTCAGTTCTGAAAACTCTTTGTTTTCAACAGGTATATACAAAACCCTGTGTTTCATAAAACAACCTCCAGACAACATTTTATCATAAAAAATCATCTTTTAACAACATTTTACCATATTTTAGCCACAAAATGCAATAGACTTTTCAAATTTTTTATGTTATTATGTAATCAATAAATAAAAGGAGGCTCTGCTTATGTTAAAAATTACCTTTATGGGTGCAGGAAGCACGGTGTTTGTAAAAAATGTTATTGGTGACACCCTGCTTACCGATGCACTTAGAAACTGTGAAATTGCACTTTATGACATTGACGGTGACCGTCTTGAGGAATCCGCGCTGATAATAAATGCCCTTAACAAAAAATATAACGACAACAAGGCTGTAGTAAAAACATATTTAGGCGTGGAAAACCGTCGCGAAGCTCTTCGTGGCGCAAACTTTGTTATTGATGCCATTCAGGTAGGGCTCTATGAGCCCTGCACGGTTATTGACTTTGAAGTACCCAAAAAATACGGTCTTCGTCAGACAATCGGTGACACTCTGGGTATTGGCGGCATTTTCCGTGCTCTCCGTACAATTCCCGTACTCCGTGATTTTGCCGAGGATATGCAGGCAGTTTGCCCTGATGCCTGGTTCCTTAACTACACCAACCCCATGGCTATGCTTTCAGGCTATATGCAACAGTTTACCAATGTTAAAACTATAGGTCTGTGCCACAGCGTTCAGACTTGTGCAAAAGGTCTGCTTGACCGCCTTGATATGCACCCCGAAGGAGGCTTTATCGACAAAATCGCAGGTATTAATCATATGGGCTGGTTGCTTGAAATTACCGATATTCACGGCAACGACCTTTACCCCGAAATTCGACGCCGTGCCGCAGAGAAAAATGCAACCGAAAAGCACTACGATATGGTGCGCTTTGAATACATAAACCGTCTTGGTTACTACTGTACCGAAAGCAGCGAGCACAACGCGGAGTATAATCCCTGGTTTATAAAGCCCGGATATCCCGAGCTTATAGAAAAATACAATATTCCTCTTGATGAATACCCCAGAAGATGTGTAAACCAGATTGCAGGCTGGAAAAAGCAGAAGGAGGATATGCTTGCAGGCGGTGATATTGTTCACAACCGTTCCACTGAATATGCTTCACATATTATGGAAGCTATGGTTACAAACACTCCTTATAAAATAGGAGGCAATGTAATGAACGATGGGCTTATTACCAACCTTCCCCGCAGAGCCTGCGTTGAAGTTCCCTGCCTTGTGGACGGAAGCGGAATACATCCAACAGTTATAGGTGACCTTCCCGAGCAGCTTGCGGCAATGAACCGTACCAACATAAATCCCCAGATACTTACAATTGACGCGGCAGTTTCAAGAAAACGCGAGGATATTTACATGGCAGCAATGCTTGAGCCAAGATGTGCGGCACAGCTTTCCATTGACGACATTGTGGCAATGTGTGACGATTTGATTGAAGCCCACGCTGCAGCAGGCTTCCCTGTAATTTAATTTTTTAAAAGAGTCTTGCCGACCGCAAGACTCTTTTTTTGCTTTTTTTCACAAAAATATATTGACATTTATTATTTTATATGGTAAAATTTACTCAAGATAAATTATCTTAATTTAAGGAGGAATAAACTTATGAAAAAAATTCTGGCAACACTTTTAACCTTAACTCTGGCTCTTACACTTTGTGTATCTGCCGCAACTCCCGCTGCACTCCCGGATCCCGGTAAAGGTGAGGAAACAAAACGACCCAATGATTCTTCCATAGTCCTTAAATATTTCACAGATGCCGAAAAAACCGTATGGGACATTTTCGAAGCAGAAGATGGCGAAATGATTGAAAAAGCAAGAATTAACAAGGACCATGCAGGCTACTCCGGTTCAGGCTGCGTAGCTCTTACCTGCTGGAAAACCAACCCTGACGACAAACCCGGTATCAAGTTTACCGTAAATGCAGTAAACGAAGGCGAACAGGATATATACATAGGTTACAACAACGGTCATGCATGGGCACAGAGTGCTGACCTTACAGTTAACGACGGTAAGGCTCAGAAGGTATATTTCCCCACAGTTGAGCTTGGCAAGTGGCCCGCTTACGGAAGAATTCCCGTAAAGGTTAACCTTAAAAAGGGCGAAAACACTATTACTCTTCAGTATGGCAAGGGTGATTATCCCTCCAGCTTCAATGTGGATTTCATTGCAGTTGCAAAAGGCAGCGAAAACGACATTGTAAATGCTATCAAGCTTACCATCGGCAGCAAAACCATTACCAAGGTTACAAGAGGCGGTGACGTTCCGGTTGAATTTGATGTTGCTCCCATAGTTAAGGACGACCGTACCTTCGTTCCTTTAAGAGGTATTTTTGAAATTGTAGGCGCAGAGATAGGCTGGACAGACAGCACAAGAACTGCATCCATCAAAACCCCTGCTGCTTCCGTTTTCGTTACAATTGACCACAAGCAGGCACTTGTAAACAGCGTTATTACATCTATAGATGTAGCCCCCTTCCTTCAGGATGGCAGAACACTTATTCCTTTAAGGTTCATTTCTGAAAATCTTGGCTACAAGGTTGAGTGGGACGAAGCAACACAGACTGTTACAATTCTTCTTTAATCTCCACACTCCCGTCTTGACAACAAGGCGGGAGTTATTGTATAATAAAAGCAAATAGTTTGTGAAGGTGATAAAAATGAGCTTTAATAAAATCAAAAAAAATTTCGGTTTTGGCTGTATGCGTTTGAAAATGGACGGAGACCGTGTGGATTACACCGAATTCAGCAAAATGATTGATGCCTTTTTAGATGCAGGCTTCAACTATTTTGATACCGCCCACGGCTATATTGACGGCAAAAGTGAAACGGCAATCCGTGACTGTCTTTCCGCAAGGCACAACCGGGAGGAATTTATTCTTGCCAACAAGCTTTCCCCCTGGAATTTTGAAAAAGAGGAGGACATTGTTCCCCTTTTTGAAAGTCAGCTTGCTCTTTGTGGTGTGGACTATTTCGATTTTTACCTTTTCCATACCCTGAACCGGCACAATTACGATAAATTCAAAAGCTGTAACGCATTTGAGATTGTAAAAGAACTGAAAAAACAGGGCAAGGTTAAGGTTATTGCTATGTCCTTCCACGATACCGCGGATATTCTCGATAAAATTCTTACCGAAAACCCCTTTATTGAGGCGGTTCAGTTACAGATAAACTATCTGGATTACGATGACCCCGGCATACAGAGTAATGCCTGCTATGAAGTAGCTGTAAAACACGGCAAAAAGGTTATTGTTATGGAGCCTGTCCGTGGCGGTGCTCTGGTTAACCTTCCACCGGAAGGAGCAAAGGTGCTTGATGACCTGAAAGGCGGCAGTTACGCCTCCTATGCTCTTCGCTATGCCGCAAGCTATCCTGAGGTATTTATGGTGCTTTCCGGAATGGGTTCAATTGAAATGATGGAGGATAACCTGCGTACTTTTTCGGATTTTGTTCCTTTTACGGCTGAGGAATATGCCGCAACTGACAAGGTCCGTGAAATAATCCGCCAATTCCGGCAGATTAAATGTACCGGGTGTGATTACTGTACCAAGGTTTGCCCCGTAAACATTCCCATACCCGGAATTTTCAAAGCCTTCAACGAGCATCTCAGCGCTAAAATCACGCTACCCGAGGCAATGGCAAAAATGCCCGGAAACGCCTCTCTTGCAAAGGAATGCTTAAAGTGTGGCAAATGCGAAGAAACCTGCCCTCAGAAAATTGAGATTCCCTCCCTTCTTGAAAATATTTCAAAGCATATAAAATAGCAAAAACCCTGCAACATATGTTGCAGGGTTTCCTTATTATATTTTTATTCCGTTTATAAACTCCGAGGGGCTTCTGCCGTATCTCTCCTTTATTACCCTGGAAAAATATTTTTCATCACGGAAACCGCAGGCGTATGCAATTTCCTTAACCGAAAACTCGCCCGAGGCAAGAAGCTTCAGCGCTTTTTGAACGCGAAGCATAAGTATGTACTGTTTCGGTGACATATTATAATATTTATTGAACTTTCTCTGCAGAGTGGATTTGCTCACAAAAAACACCGAGCACAGGCTATCTATGTTAAACTCCATATCCGAAAAATTTCTCGCTGTATATTCAACAAGCCTGATGAATTCCTCATCCTTCATACTTGCTTTGTACTGAGTATCAATTTCATCAAGAATTTCAAAAATCAGGGCTTTTGTTCTGTTTGCACTCTGTCCATCATTATAAAGCTTAAGCAGATTTTCAAACAGTGCAAGTGCTCCGCCCCACTTTGCAAGGCTTATGTTTTCCACCAGGTTGTAATTACATTCTGAAAAATGAATGGCTATACTCTCCCCCTCGGTGTACTCCACACGGTAGGATACATCCTTTGGAATGAAAATTACATCACCCGGTTTCGAAATAAAGCTTTTACCCTGAATTTCAAACCTTCCTTCGCCACGGATTCTTAAGGAAAGTGCACCGTAAATCCTGCTTTTTACATTGAAAGTTCCTGAACTATGCAAAAATCTGTCTACAGACAAAACATTAAATGTCAGGTTTTCACAGTTACATATCACAAAATTCACCTCTTTAAAAGGGCGTTACTGCCGGTCGTTAAAATCGAACACAGCCCTTCCGTTTTCCAATTTTAAATATGCATCAAATTTCTTACCGGTTTTCTGAGAAACAAAGCCTTCAATTTTGTGAGACCTGCCGGTTTCCAGCAAGCTTTTCATATTGGAAACGGAAATAACTCTTGAGCATATCACATTGCTAACACCGAATCGGCAACCTTTTTCCCGGAAACCTGAGCACCCGTAACCAAAGCTTGTTCTTACTACATTTTCTCCGCATAATGGGCATTTACCCACCACATCACCGAAAAAACCGTCGTCCGTATCGGTTTCGGGAGGAGCCTCACGCTTTACGAAAACCTCTTCAATTTCCCTGCGGGCAATTTTTATACTGTCGCTTATTTCAAATTCTCCCCTGAAAACCTTTTTCAGAGCCTTACCTACCTCAGCGGTTTTATATTTATCCATGCTGATGTTCATTCTCGCAAGAGATTCAATAAGATACTCACCGTCCGGCAGAATTTTGTAAACATCTTTTTTAAGCTCAATATATTTGCTCTTTTTCGCATTGTCAATTATGCCTGTACGCGTTGCCTCTGTTCCAAGCTCAAGACCCTCAAAAATTGCCTTATATTCCTCTTCGTCGTTTTCCTCCTCCTGAGCCTTTCGTTTTTCCTCTCTGAAAGGATTTTTCAGGTAGTTGTTAAGGGTTTCTATGGTGTAATGCTTGGGAGGTTGAGTTTCTTTTTCCGTGGGCTTGAAGCAGATATTGATTTTGTCACCCTTTTCAAGGGCAGGAAGAATTTTATCCTTTTTGGAATAATCGTCATATTTTGTCCATCCCGGCTCCTGTATTACCATACCCTTTAAGGTAAATTCCTCATAACCGCCCACATTAATTTTAATTTCCGTCTTTTCGGCAATGCAATCCTCTGCACAGAACACCGCAACAAACCGCTTGATTATGGTGGAATAAACCAATGCTTCCTCCTCGGTTAAATCGGTCTTTTTCGGAATTTTATAGGTTGGTGTCAAAGCGGAATGGGACTCGATTTTTGAATCGTCAAAAATGGTTTTTCCGTCCTTGAATTTTACCGGATAGCCTACTTTTGCCACATTTTCAATAATAGTTTTAATTTTGCCCTTTTCCGCAGTTGCAAGGTACTCGGAGTTTGTTCTGGGATAGGTCACAAGACCTCTCTCATAAAGATTCTGAACAATCTGCAGACTCTTTTCCATAGACATTTTATATTTTTTACCAAGAACATTCTGAAGCTTTGTAAGTGAATAAAGCTTACCCGGTTTTAAGGTATCCTTCTGAGTTTTTTTTGAAACCACAGTAGCTTCACTTGCGTTATATTTATCGCAAAGCGCCTGTGCGCGGTTCAGTTCATTTTTGTCAAACTGTTCCTTGCTCTGCAGTTCAACCACCTCTCCCTTTGTTTCGGCAGAGCTCACCACGGCATAATATATCCCCGGTACAAAGTTCCGTATTGCCATATCACGGTCATATATAGCTTTAACTATAGGTACAATTACCCTACCCACCCGGAGAAACTTTCCGCTTTTCAGAGTGGCATACCTGGTAAGATTCACTCCATAAAGCCAATCGATATATGTACGGGCATAGCCCTCATTTGCAAGCTTTTCATATTCAGTTTCGTTTTTAACCTCCTGAAGCCCCGAACGGATTGTTTCGGGAGTCTGGTCAGGAAGCCACAGCCTCATAAAGGGCTTTGAGGTAACTCCGGTTTTTTCAACGCAGGTCCGCACAATTATTTCCCCTTCCCTGTCCGCGTCGCCTGCATTTATTATCATATCAACATCAGGGCGCTGTGCAAGGGTTTTAATTGTTTCAAACTGTTTCCTAACACCGCTGTCCACCTGCTTTGTGTTCTGGTCCTTTTTAAGCTCGAACACAAACTTTTCCGGGAAACAGGGAATGTTTGCCGTTGTCCATTTTGTTGACCCGTCAGGATTCGGATTATAAAACTCTATATCGGCAAGAGAAAAAAGGTGTCCGAAAACCCATGTTACTATGTATTCCCCACCGTAAAGGAAACCGTCTGCCCGTTTCATATCCCCTATGCTCTGGGCTATATTCCTTGCAAGGCTGGGTTTTTCCGCTATTATAAGTTTAATAATAATTACCACCTTTGACTTTTTTATCATTTTAATTATAACATATAACGACTAAAAAGTCCACCTTTTTGAGTATTTTTTATGTTGAATTTTTTCTGTTATGGCTGTATAATTAAGTTACAAAACAAAACAGGAGGCAGATTATATGATTTTTCATCACCATGACATTGTAAGAAACGAAGGTGCTTTTACCCTTGACGAAAAAGTGAAAGCAATGGCAAACAAGGTTCTGTGCAACGAAACCGTAAAGGATTTCTGGCACAGCTTCAGCTTTAACCTTTCTTCTCTTGAAACGGCGGAAACCGATGAGCTTGTTTTCAGAATCGGCAATGCCAATTCCCTTCCCCTTGAAGGTAATGAATACTCCATTAACATTACCCCGGAGGGCGTATGTGTTGCCGGCAAGGATGAGCAGGGACTTATGCACGGTTTTTTAACCCTTATTGACCTTATGGTATCCGAAAGTGACAAAGTAGTAAAATTAAACTGTTGCGAAATAAAGGAAAGTCCCCTTGTTAAGAACAGAATGGTCCATTACTGCATTTTCCCCGACACAGAGCTTTGGGAATTTGAAAAATTTGTCCGTTTTTGCTGTGCTCTTAAATACACACATATTGTAGTGGAATTCTGGGGTATGTTCAAATATGACTGCATGAAGGAGTTGTACTGGGAGCATGCTTTTACAAAAGAGCAGATATCTCCCATAATAAAGCAGGCAAACGATTTAGGGGTTGAAATTATCCCAATGTTCAACCATCTTGGTCATGCCGCCGCCTGCCGTGTTATGCATGGTAAACACGTTGTCCTTGACCGTGCTCCCGAGCTTCAGTATCTTTTCTCTCCCGATGGATGGTGCTGGAACATAGGTAACCCTTGCGTAAGGGAGCTGCTTGCAAAAATCCGTCGTGAGCTTTGTGACCTTTGCGGTAATGGTGGTTGGTTCCATATAGGTCTTGATGAACCGTATAATTTCCAATTTACCGAAGAAAACACTCAAATGGTATGCGACTTTATAAACGAGATTAATCGTGATATAAAATCCCTTGGCAGAAGAACTGTTGTGTGGGGCGATATGTTCCTTTACTACAACTCCGGATATAACAAGAAAAATCAGTATACCGCCAACTGTCCTGATGAGAAAACTCAGAATTTTATGCTTGCACATTTGGATAAGGAAATTCTTATGGCAGACTGGCAGTATGATTGTGTCGAAGCACCGGTTGAAACCTCGGCTGTGTTTACAAATGCGGGTTTTGAGTGTATTATTTGCCCCTGGGACAGAGGCACTTACAAAGCTGATGCCTGTATTAACACTCTTAAACAGCAAAATTTGTTTGGTGTTATGCACACAACCTGGCATACACTTTCCTGGGGTACACCCCATGTATTAAGAATTGCCCTTCAGTGTTGGGGTTGGGAGCATGACCCCACCGGTCGTGATTACATTGAAAATGTTGCAGGAGCTGCGGAGATTATACGAAAAGCCTACCGTGTTAACGGAGATTACACAAAAGCCGGCTGGGCAAAATACGAAGTGGGAGTGTATGTGGGTTAAATTCACATGATGCGAAAAAATCCTTGAACTGTATGTTCAAGGATTTTTTGCATTTAGAATTTTACAACTTTTCCTGTAGCTATACTTTCGTATACTGCATTCATAGCCTCAATGGTGCGTTTGTGCCATTTCAGGTTAATAAGGGGAGTTTTGTTGTTACGGATATTATCAACAAACTCGTCAATAAGTCCAATCCACTCATCAAAATAAGTATACTGAACGGTGTAGCGGTCGTTGGGACAGCCATTGTGGTAAACATTGGGACCGAAACAATCCGCCATAACCGTGCCTTTTTCACCATTAAGTGTGATGTTAACCTCCATACGCTTGGGGAAAACCTCCCAACCGGGACCGGGCACCTTAATGCGCTCCTCCATTTTTGACCAGGAGGGGTCAAGTGAGAACACCGTTCCGTCCTTCATTCTGCCAATAACCGAAAGCATATCCTCTTCCTCTATATCAGGACGGATATTGGGGGCAACCTCAGCATAAATGCTTTCAAAATCGCTTCCTGTCATATGTCTTATCATATCAAAAATATGAGGATGGTCGCAGAGCGCACCGCCTCTGAAACGGCTGTCACCCTCTTTTATGGGCACTCGTTTACCGTAGCTTTTTTCGGGAACGCCCTGCCAGGGGAATGCCCACACCGGTGAAAGGGTAATGTTTGTGGCGTTAAAGGACTTGATTTTGCCGATTTCCCCATTTTTAACAAGCTCCTTAAGACGCACAATAACGGGGTTGTAGTGCATTTCAAGCTCAACCTGGCAAACCAGATTATTCTCATCCACAAGCTTTATCATTTCATCATATTCCTCCATGTCAAAGGTGGGGACCTTCATGGAAAGAATGTGAATTCCTCTTTCTGCACAAAGCTTCATCTGACGGAGATGCTCGCTGTTTTCACTGGCAAGAACAACCGCTTCAATTTCAGGATGTGCGTCCAGCATTTCAAGCTCACTGTCGTAGCAGGGAATTCCCTTTACGCTGTTCAAGAAAATTTCCTTAACCTCATCGTTTGCTGTTGCAACCGCAACCCAGTCAAGCTTGGGGTTATCCATAAGGGTCTGATAATATTTTCTTGTATGACCGTGAGTCATACTCATCATAGCAATTTTCAAAGGCTTCATAATTACATTACCTCCCTTTTGCCGCTGTTTGCGGATTTTTTTGCCATATCAACAAGCTGCAAAAGATTTGCATCAAATGCCGCCATTTCATCATAATTTTTATTCTGTGCAACAGCAAAGGCTGCTCTTACAACAGCTATTTCCTCAACAGAAAGACCGTAAAGCTCAAAGTCCACATCGGTATACTTTTTGTTTTCTCCGCCAAAAACATAAACGGAATCCTGCTTAAGCTGGGCATCTACCACCACATCGCAGGCAATTCCCCGCTGAGAAATAATTTCGTGCTTGTCCTTAGGAGTTTGTCCCATTTCCAGAGTTGCGGAAATTTCAAAGGTGCATACAATTCCGTCCTCAGTTGTGGCAATGGCGTTTAAAACATTATCATTTTCCATTACCGTAACGGACTTTATTTTTCTCTGCAATATGTACTGACAAAGGTCAAATTCACGGTAAAGCTCACCGTAAATATCTGTGCCTTTTTCAACAATTCTTGCAACTCTCATTACGCTTATGCCAACAAGGGTGCCGCCGTTTACAATGTTTTTGAGCTCCAAAAATCTTCTTTCACTTCTGTGTGGAAGTGTTGTAATTTCCCTGCCGTCAATAACTACGGTTTTTTCATCCTTTAAAACAGCCTTTACATCTACTGAATATTTATCCAGCAGAAAATCAAGCTTTTCCTGTAATTTATTCATTTTGGAATCCTCCTATGTTTTTATTCTGCCAGGTCGGCAGCTATTGCGCTATGAATATCTTCACGCATTTTCATTACAATATCATATTTTTCATTACCGTATTTTTTCGCTCCCGAAACCGTTGCATCGGACAAAATTACACAATACAAACCGCTTTTCGGGTCAACAAAAACCGATTGCCCCGTGTGACCGCAATGTCCTATGGTTCCTTCTGCAAAAAGGGTTCCTGTCTGGCGGTATTTCTCACTCACATACAAAAAGCCAAGTCCCCGGGATTCTGAAAGACCATGGGTATAATTCTGCGTCGCGGCATCAAAGGTTTCCCGGCTCATAAGCGGAGTGCCGTAATTCTGCAGCATTTTAACATACCGGCAAACATCCTCCATATTGGAAAACAAACCGGCATTTCCCGCCACTCCCCCTAAGAAACGGCAATTGTAATCGTTTACCATCCCTGCTTCTTCAGGGGCTATATTACTGTTTACAAACTCATTGCTTTTGTCCGGCAAAAACGAGGTGTTTTTCATTCCCAACGGCTTTGCAACAAAGTTTTCAAACAATATGTCAAGTCTGCCGCCAAAAACCTGTTCCACTATTTTCCCAAGGAGAATATACCCGGGACAGCTGTACAGAACCTCACTCCCTATCTGAACATCCGAGGGAATGGACAATATATAATTCTGTATATTTTCGTAACTATTCCCTTCCATATTCAGGGGTTTATGCCCTATGCCCATAGTATGAGTAAGAAGGTGTTTCAGCTGCATACATTCTTTATCTTCAGGAACATTAAAAAATTTACTTACATAGTCATCCGGGCTGAACATTTTTTTGTCAATGGCAATGAGTGCAAGAGAGGTTGTAGCCATAATTTTTGTTACCGATGCCATATCAAAAAGAGTTGATGAATTTATCACGCCACCATGGGATCGGTATTCGTCACAAAATATACCGTCACGGTTTCCTGCACGAACGGCAATATTCCGGACATCCTTTTGTTCAATATATCTGTTCAGGCATTGGTTTAAATTTTTCATTATGTTTCACCCTAAAGCATTTTTATTCTGGGCTTATATTTTTCAAGGTATGCCGCGTTCTTTTCGTCACCGCCGGGAGTGTTTGCACTTGACCATACGGGAGGTGTGATGCCTCTGTCAATGCATTGCTTTACGCATTCAATTTCAAGAAGATGGGCAATGTAAAAATCAATAATGTTTGAAACGGGAGCAATGGGAGTTTCAAGTCCGGGAACGGTTACTACTGCATCACCTACCGGGTTGAAATCCTCAATACAAACATCAGCATAATCAAACAGATTTGTTTTGTTGGGATGGCGGATAAAATGGTCCTCGGGCATTTCTGTCTGCCATGCGGTGCTTGATACGGCAATAATTTTAACGCCGTTTTTCTTTGCCTCCATTGCGGCATCAATTGTTGCGGGATTTATGCCTATGTTATGGAAAATAATAAGAACATCGTCCTTTTTAAGGTCGTAGTATTTAATAATTGAACTGCCGTAGTTAACTGTTCTTTCAAGCTCAAGATATTTCAGCGCCTGATTGAAAACAGAAAGTCCGGTTTCCATAACGGGGTTTATGCAGGAAAGACCGCCTGCGCGGAAAAACATCTCTCCTACGGGCAGTGTTGTATGTCCGCCTCCACCGTAAACGCTGATTAATCTGTCATTGGCAATGGCATCTGCCATAAGGGTGCCTGCCTTTTGAATGTTCTCACTCTGTGTATCGTTTACCTGTCTGAAGTTCTCCAAAAGAGCTTCAAAATATCCGAAATCGTTCATTTTATACATTCGTCTCCTCTTTATTTTTTAAGAACCCTCTTATAGTTTCTGCCTATGTTGTCCCAAAGCTCCAGGGGATCCTTTGCGGCAACAGATGTGCCGTAACCGCCACGGTATGTCCAGGTTGCAAGGCGGTCTACGCCAAGCTCCTCATACATATCCACTACCTTGTCAATCTGTGCGAAATCGTCAGGGCGTTTGTTATAACCCATAAGCCATCTTTCCGACTGCTTGCCGTACTTTTTAGCCATTGCAACTGTTCGCTCGGTAATTTCACGGAAAAAGCTTTCGGGAAGTGACCAGTTGATGATGGTGGTTGAAAATACATCAAAATAAGGACAGGAGGCAACCATATCCCAGTTATCGTAGCCTCTCAGCTCTGTTACATAGTAGGAGTTAAGAGTTGCGTGAACGCAGCAGGTAATTTCAAGCTCGGGGTTATATTCCTTAAGTGCCTTTGATGTATCGGTAAGTGTATAAAGAGCCTCTCTCCATCTGAACTGCTTTACATCGTCGTTCATAAACTTAGGCATTTCGTAGCCGTAATATTCTTCAAACTTTTTCATACATTCAGGACATCTGCAAGCCCAGGCATCACCTGCACCTCCTGTGATGGATGCATAGGATTTTGGGTATGCATAGTGTGGTTCATCCCAGAAAAAGCCGTCAACCTCGGTGTTTTTTGCAATTTTAAGGCATATGTTCTTAAAATAGTCACGGAAGGAGTTTGTGTTGAAACAAGCAGCGTTCAAAACCTCTCCTGTATATGCGGAAACCTGACGGTGGTGAATGTTGTTCTGAAGGAAAAGTGAAACCTGTTCACCGCCAAAATATTTACCTATGCCCCAGGTATCTGCAATTACCCTTAAGCCAAGCTCATGTGCCTTTTTTACAATGTTGTTGATATTCGGAAACCAGAAATCCATATCAAACTCTGTAATTGCAAGAATAACGGTGTCGCAGCCATGTTCCTTCATTTCGATAAAGTCCTTTTCTGCGTGCTCCACATAACCAAGTCCGTAGTAGCTTACAGCTGTGTGTTTAATAGCCATAGAAATTCTCCTTTTTTAAAAATTTTCACAAAACCGAAATGCAAAATCAATTTCGCAATTTGCTCTGTTAATTGTATTATATAGAAAGATATACAGTTTTTCAACTCACATTTTATAACAAAAGGTGGATTTTTCATAACTTGACATCAAAGATTTTTTGTGCTAAACTATATGTGTGTAAAAAAGGAGGATTAACATGTCACTTTTTGACCTTAACAACAAATTCCGAATCCGCGATGTTCAGCATCTGCACCTTGACAAAACCTCAGTTTTTGTTTCACCTAGACCCTATCATGCCCTCGCCTACCGGGTTTGCGGAACTGCATTTTTTGAGAACGAAAACAACTGTAACATTACCGCACCGCCCGGAAGTGTTACATATATGCCGGCAAACACATCATATAATGCCGATTACACAGAGGAAAATGAAATTTATGTTATTCATTTTGACGGAGATGAAAACATCAATATAGAAATTTATGAGCTGTTTTCACCACAGATTATATATGATTATTTTAAGGATGCCTACAACAGCTGGAACAAGGCGGATGCTTCATACTACTACCACACAATGTCCCTGTTTTACGAAATTCTTTCCAACATTTCCACGCAGTCGGACAGCTTTCGCAAAACAGAATCGGCAAAATCCTTTTATGAAGCCATTGAATACATGAAGAAAAACTATACCAGCCCCGACCTGACGGTAGACAAGCTGGCAGAAACAGCAAAAATGAGCGATACCTATTTCAGGAAAACCTTCTATGACAATTTTGGAGAAACTCCCTCAAAGCACATAACAGGTCTCAGGCTGAGACACGCTGAAAATCTCCTTTCCCGGGAGAACATTTCCATTCAGGAGGCGGCACTTTTGTCCGGTTTCAGCGATTCCAAATACTTCAGTAGAGTCGTAAAAAAAATTTACGGATACCCACCTTCTAAAATTTATGTGCATAGAGATATCCGAACCACGCCTTAAAGCATATCACCGGAGAACTAAAAAAACGGATGCTAAAAGCATCCGTTTTTTTGTGATATATTTTTATAAAAGGGGTTTTACAACCTGGGGGAAATCACGGTAATCATCAATGGTAAGGAAACCGAAATCCGATTTATAAACCGACTCATCGTTACCGCCAAGACCGTAATCGTCACCCACAAAAACAACCTCATCGTGTGCTATGCCGTTTTCATCGCAGTATTTTGCAAGGGCATAATATTTATTATAGGGCTTGGGTGCCATATCAAAGGATGAGGAACCTCCCACAAAAACATTATATTCAGGGAAAAGCTCGCAAACCTCATCGTAAAATGCACGGCGTTTTTTTCTGTCCGGGTCAAAGGAAAGCTTGTCCTCCTGGTTTGCCTTTGTGCCAAGCACCGGGAAGGTTACACAGCCCGAAACATGATATTCCACATTTTCACCTGCAAACTCGGTAAAACCGTGTTTCTCTCTTAAAAATGTTACTCTTTTTTCAATTTCAGGCACATTATGAGGCTCTCTTATATCATAAACCACATCAAGTGCTTTTGTTTCGGGGTTATATGTGGAAAACTGCATCCCGTAGTTGCCTATTATGTCAATAGGAAATCCGTCCATCTGATTGAAAATTCTGGGGCACTGACCTGCTCCTACCATCATAAGCTTGTATTTTTCGCCAAGCTTTTCCAGAATCTGCCTATGCTCCTCCGACAGCTTTGTTTTGTGTTGGGTAAGTGTGCCGTCAAGGTCGAAAGCAACAAGTTTAATTTTTGAAAAATCCATAACCTATTCTCCTCTTATTTTTACAATAATTATATAGCAGAATACTTTTAAAAGCAATAGCTTATTTTCAGCAAAAAGTCACTTTTTTGCATTTGCAAGCATAAGCTTTATACGATTTTCCTGATTCACCGCTGTTGCGCCCGCATCATAGTCAATTGCAACAATGTTTACATCAGGGTTTTTTTCTTTAATAGGCTTCATCATACCCTTTCCGCATATGTGGTTAGGCAGACAGCCGAAGGGCTGAGTGCATATAATATTTTTTACACCCTCGTGGGAAAGCTCAAGCATTTCTGCCGTAAGAAGCCAGCCTTCTCCCATTTTTGTGCCGGTGCTTATATAACCCTTTGTAAGAGAAACCACCGTTTCAAAGGGTGTGGGCGGCATGAACCTGCCGTGGTCCTTTATGGCATCAATTAAATCCTTCTGTTTCTTCAGGAAAAACCTGAGGGCAATTCTGTAAGCTATACCCATTGCCTTATTCATACCATAAAGCTTCGCATCGTTTACAGGATTGTAAACACAGTAAAGAAGAAAATCAAGTAAACCGGGAACCACAACCTCAGCCCCCTCATTGTAAAGAAACTGTTCCAGATTGTTGTTTCCGAGCGGGGAAAACTTTACAAAAATCTCCCCTACAATTCCCACCTTTACCCTATTGCGTTTTTCAACCGGAATTGCATCAAACTCCGAAATTATTTTTTTGTAATTAGCTTTTATACGGCGGTAGGAAAAGCTTCCCTTTACAAGCTCATCCGAAAGATACGCTGTCCACTTTTCAGCAAGCTTTTCAGCCTCACCCACTACCTTTTCATACGGCTTTACCTGATTTGTAAGTGACATAAGCAGGTCACCGTACATAACCGCATACAGAATTTTATGAATTTTGGGTAAATCCAGTTTAAAGCCCGGATGGTTTTCTATTCCGCTGAAGCTGAGAGCAACAACGGGAATATGTCCCAGTCCTGCCTGTTTCAGCGCTTTACGAAGCAGAGAAACATAATTGGATGCCCTGCAGCCTCCACCGGTCTGAAAAAAAGCCAAAGCCACCTTGTTAACATCATATTTTCCGCTTTGAATGGCGTTTATAAACTGACCTATAACAAGTATTGCGGGATAACAGGTATCGTTATGAACATATTTCAGCCCGGTATCTATAACCGGTTTCCCCATATTTTCAAGCACCTCTGTTTTATAACCATAAAACTTAAGCACTCTGGAAATCATTTTAAAGTGCATGGGGAGCATAGTGGGTATTAAAATAGTATAATCCTTTTTCATTTCTTCAGTAAACCGAACATAACCTGTATCCACTACATCTCACCCCTTTCCTCAAGAGCACCAAGCAAGCTGCGGAGCCTTATTTTTACTGCACCGAGATTTGTTATTTCATCAATTTTCAGCTGTGTATAGAATTTGCCTGTTTCTTCAAGAATTGCCCTTACCTCATCGGTAGTTATGGCATCCACTCCGCATCCGAAGGAAACAAGCTGAACAAGCTCGGTGTCCTCGTGCTGCTGTGCATATTTTGCCGCACGGTAAAGCCTTGAATGATATGTCCATTGGTTAAGCACCTTTACCTCGGGTGCTTCTGCCAGATGGCACACGCTGTCCTCACTTACCAGCACAAAGCCCAGAGAGGTTACAAGCTTATTTATACCGTGCCCTATTTCCGGGTCAATGTGGTAAGGTCTGCCGGCAAGAATCATAATACGCTTTTTATGTGTCCTTGCATATTCAATTGCCTCTTCACCACGGCGTCTTATTTCAGCCATATGTTCATTATAAGCTTTAAGACCGCATTTTACAGCTTTTTTTACCTCTTCACCAGTCACTTCAAAATGCTCACTAAGGCAATTATACATCCCTTTTACAAGCTCTTTTTCGCTATTTATATTAAGATAGGGATATAAAAACCTGAGCTTTTGCAATTCCTCCATGTTGCCTTTAAGAAGTTCCGAATAGTAAGCAACAACAGGACAATTATAATGATTATCTCCAAATTTTTCATTTACATTATAGGAAAGACAGGGATAGAAAACGGCATCCACTCCTTTTTCAACCAGTTCTATAATGTGTCCGTGCATTATTTTCGCAGGATAGCAGGCTGTATCTGAAGGAATTGAAAACTGACCTTTTTCATAAAGCTTCCGGGTTGACGGTCCTGAAATCACAGTTTCAAAACCAAGCTCATCGAAAACCGTTTTCCACAAAGGCAGCAGCTCATACATTCCAAGAGCCATAGGAAGTCCTATTTTTTCTCTGTGTGGCGGTTTATTCGTTTTCAGAGAATAAAGCTTTTCCAGTTTGAATTTATGAAGGTCCGGCAAATCTGCTTCTTTAATTTTTATACCGGCTCCTTTTTCGCACTTGTTTCCGGAAATGAATTTCCTTTCCTCCCCCTCACCGTTACTGAAGGTGTTTATTGTAAGGTGACAGTTATTTGTACAACCCTTACACACAGTAAGCTTTGAGGTATGGCTGAACTTTTCAAGCTGTTCTTTTGTAAAAATTTCCGATTTTGTGGTGGACATACTGTAAAGAGCCGCACCGTAAGCACCCATAAGACCTGCTATTGATGGGCGGATAACATTTTTGCCAAGCTCCTTTTCAAAAGCTCTCAGAACAGCATTATTGTAGAAGGTTCCGCCCTGAACAACTATGTTGTTTCCAAGCTCGTCAGGACTTGTGGCGCGTATAACCTTATAAATTGCATTTTTTACAATGCTCACAGAAAGCCCTGCAGAAATATCTCCCACCGATGCTCCATCCTTTTGAGACTGTTTCACAGAGGAGTTCATAAACACGGTACAACGGCTTCCCAGGTTAACAGGTGCCTCTGCAAAAAGACCCTGCTGAGCAAAATCACTTATTTCATAGCCCATTGCCTTTGCGAAGGTTTCAATAAATGAACCGCATCCGGAAGAGCAAGCTTCGTTAAGCATAATACTGTCAATTGCACCGTTTTTTATTCTGAAGCACTTTATATCCTGACCGCCAATATCCAGAATGAAATCCACATCAGGCTTAAAGAACTTTGCTGCGGTATAGTGTGCAATGGTTTCAACCACGCCTTTATCTACACAAAAGGCATTTTTTATAAGCTCTTCTCCGTAACCGGTAACAGCACTTCCGCAGATTTTTATTCTGTCACCTAAAAGGTCGTAAATTTTTATAAGCTCCTGTTTTACGACATCAACAGGATTCCCGCGATTTGAGCTGTAATAAGTATACAGCAGCTCCATATCATCCGACACAAGAGCCATTTTTGTAGTTGTGCTGCCGCAGTCAATACCGAGATATGCCCTGCCTGTATATGTGTTTATGTCGGCAATTTTAACCTCTGCCTCATTGTGACGCTGAACAAATTCATCATACTGTTTTTCATTTTCAAACAAAGGCTCAAGGCGTGTTCCTCCATCTGCAAGCTGCACATTTTCAATCTGCTGAAGCAGATTTTCAATAACCATTGTCTTGCCTGCACTCTGAGCATATATTGCCGCACCGAGAGCCACGGAAAACCTGGCATATTCCGGACAAAGAGAGGTTTCCTCATTGAGACCGAGGGTTTCCTCAAAGCGTTTGCGCAAGGCTGTACAATAAAACAGCGGTCCACCGAGAAACATAACCTTACCTTCAATTTTTCTGCCCTGAGCAAGACCGGCAATTGTCTGGTTTACCACAGACTGATATATGCTTGCAGCAATATCCTCCTTACGGGCTCCCTGATTCAGGAGTGGCTGTATATCGGTTTTTGCAAAAACACCGCACCGGGATGCAATTGGATAGATTTTTGTGTAATTCTGTGCAAGTTCGTCAAGCTCATCGGCAGTAACATTGAGAAGTGTTGCCATCTGGTCAATAAAAGCTCCGGTACCACCGGCACAGGAGCCGTTCATGCGCTCCTCCATACCGCCCTTTAAGAAAATGATTTTAGCATCCTCACCGCCAAGCTCAATTACGGCAGAAGTATCCGGTGCTGCCCTTTTAACTACCTCTCCGGTAGCATAGACCTCCTGAACAAAAGGAATTTCCAGCATATTGGCAAAGCCAAGACCTGCCGACCCTGAAATTGAAATTGTAACAGGAGTGTCCCCAACAAGAGGAAGCATATCCCGGAGCAGTTCGGTTACTTTTTCCTTTACCTGAGAAAAATGGCGTTCGTAACGCTCATATTTAATTTTATTATCAGAATCAAGCAAAATCACTTTTGCTGTTGTTGATCCTATATCAATTCCCACAGAAAAACCATTCTGCCGGATAAGTGTGTTATCTTTCATCAAACGCCTCCGTAAAAACAATATTATACAAAAAGAAATGAATTTCTACAAAATAACCTGTTTATACCTAAATATAATAACACAAAATAAAAAAAATGTCAACGCCCTTCATTTAACTTAATTAATATTGAATTTTTCCGAAAAATGTGTTACAATAAAATAAACTGATATAAAAGGTGATTTTACAATGAAAAATAAATGGTTTTTTCTTTCTCTGATATGTGTGATGATTGTTTTCCTTTCCGGATGTGCTCCCGCCTCCATAGAGGATGTGCTTCAGCATCCTGAAAAATTTGCCGACAGCCAGGGGTTTGTTGTTTACGAAGGGCAGCTGATACGCTACCTTGGTGAAAGCGAAAGTCTGGTTTTGCCCGAAAACATTACCACAATAGGTCCCGATGCTTTTAAAAACTGCAAAAGCCTAAAAAAAATAGAGCTTCACGACAATGTGATAGCTATAGGAAGCGAAGCTTTTTACGGTTGCTCCGCCATTACTGAAATTAAGCTTCCCGACAGCATCATAACTCTTGGCTCCCGTTCTTTTTCAGGTGCAACCTCTCTTAAAAAGGTTGTTCTTCCAACCTATATACGCACATTGCCCTACGGACTGTTTATGGGATGTACCTCTCTTGAATCAATATCCCTTCCCGATACGGTTACCTACATTGAGGACAATGTTTTCAATCAATGCAAAAAGCTTAAAACTATAACTATTCCTCACAATGTCAGGGAAATTTCCTCCTACTGTTTTTCAGGCTGTTCAGCCCTTTCGGAGGTGAATCTGCCTGATAACCTTGAACGGATTAAAAGCTATGCCTTTGACAATGCGGTTTCCCTTAAAAACATTTCCCTTCCTGAAACCATTACCTTTATTGATTCCGGTGCCTTTGCATACTGCACCGGTCTCAGGCAGATAACTCTTCCCAAAAAGCTTGTTTATCTTGGTGAAACTGTATTTTTTGGTTGTGACGGTCTTACGGAAATAACCATTCCTGCCGGAGTGGACAGCGTAAGAAAAGAGGCCTTTGCTATGTGCAGTTCCCTGGAAAAGGTTTCCTTACCCATAAAGCTTATATCAATTGAGCCAAGAGCTTTTGCAGGCTGCCGCGAGCTGAAATCCATATCACTTCCGCCTATGCTTACAAAAATAGGAGCTTCTGCCTTTGAGAACTGCGGTCTTACCTCCATAAAGCTTCCTGACACAGTTGTAACTCTGGATAAAAATGCCTTTAACGGTTGTACCTTTCTTCGGGAAATTTTCCTTTCCGAAGGTCTCACAACAATCGGTCAATATGTTTTTTCAGGATGTACTCACCTTGAAAGTGTAATAATTCCCGGTGATGTTACTGAGCTTTCTTCCGGACTTTTCAAGGATTGCATAAACTTAAGCTATGTATATATTCCCTATAGCATAAAAAAAGCCGGCAAACAGATTTTTGAAGGAACACCCTCCCTTAAATACATTGACTATCAGGGTACTCCCGCCATGTGGGAAAGCATAACAAAGCACGACGAATTCATGTCCTCCGAAACAGCCTCACGGCTTCGTATTTATTATCGCTATCAGCTTCCACCTGAGGAATAAAACCCGATAACAAAAAAACTTGCAAATCATTCGCCACAGCCAGATAAGGAAGTATTGTCCTGAAAATCGTCTTTTTGTCGAATTTCTGTGTTGAAAAATGCTCATATCCGTCAGGATTATGTGCATTTTTCGCCTTGAAATTCATACAAAAATTTCGATTTCAGGATGCAAAATAAATTTCATTTATTATGCAGTTTTGAATATCAGATTTTTATATTTAGACAAAGAACAAAAATCCCGTAATACTGTCGTATTTCGGGATTTTTTGATGTAGTATAAATTAAAAATATGGCTTCAAAACCAAAACTGCCTTACCTGGTTGTGGCGTTTAGGTAACAAGCTTGATTTTTTCAGTATTATTATCAGAAATAACACGAAGATCTATCCCCTTTTCCTTAAAAAACCAAAGATTTTCCTTTTTGTTTCCCAACACCTTTGACATAAAAGAGGGGTTCACCTTCAGCACAACCTCACCTGAAACCCCTTTTGTAAGGGCTTCGATTTCACGCCTTATGCATCTCGACTTTACAAGCTCTCCGTAGCTGCTGTGATAGGGGCCGAGAATTTCCCCTTTTTCATTTATGGCTTCGGTAGACTGCAGCCCCATACGAATTACCTTTATTCCGCATTTTGTGTAAATTTCAAAAGCACGGCTGCCTACCTCCACCGCCTGTTCAAGAGAATACGGAATATATTCTCCACTTTCATACAACTCATAAAGCCTTGTTTCATCCAGAACAATTGTAGGATATATACGGACGGTTTCAGGAGAAAGCTCTGCAATTTTTTTTGCAGATTCAATGTCGCTTTCTTCATCAGTTCCATAAAGACCCAGCATTTGCTGAAGACCAAGGCTGAAACTCCCGTAGCTTTTTATAAGCTCAGCTGCCCTGACCGTCTGCTCCACAGTATGACCACGGTTGTTTTTTTCAAGCACGGTGCTGTCCATGGATTGAACACCGAGTTCAATGGCTGTTACACCGTACTCCTTCAGATAATCAAGCACGGTCTCATCTATGTAATCAGGTCTTGTGGAAAGGCGTATTCCATTTACATCTCCCCGCAATACAAACTCCATTGCCAGAGAAAGCAATTCAAACTGCCTTTCTCTTTCAATTCCGGTAAAGCTTCCGCCAAAAAACGCAATTTCCACATAGCGTTCTTTTTCAAGGGTAAGCAAATGTTTTTCTATTTCCTTTCGGATATCTTCTGTTTTCTGTTCCTGCTGCCTGCCCGTTATTTTCTTCTGATTACAAAAGCTGCAATCGTTAGGGCATCCTTTGTGCGGAACAAAAACCGGTATGTTGTAATACCTCATACTTTCAAAGCGGAAAGAGCATTTTTTGCAGCATCCTGTTCTGCCATTTTTTTAGAACGCCCTTTTCCGGTCCCCCCTTTTTCTCCGTCAATGTACACCGACATGGTATAAAGCTTGTTATGGTCGGGACCCTCCTCGCTGTCAAGACGGTATTCAATTACGCATTGTCCGTTCCGCTGAAGATATTCCTGCAATGCGGTTTTGTTATCCTCAATACCGTCCTTTGACACAATATCTCTTATAATATCGCTCATTACATCAAGTATAATTTTTTTAACGGTAGCAAAATCAGAATCCAGGAAAATTGCGCCCATAACCGCTTCAAAGGCATCCTCCAGATTTGATTCTCTGGTTCTGCCTCCGCCCATTTCCTCGCCTTTTCCAAGAACAAGTTTTTCGCTTAAGTTTATTTTTTCCGCACATTTCACAAGACCCTTTTCGCAAACAATACCGGCACGTATTTTGCTGAGCTCACCTTCCGGCATTGCCGGAAAGGTTTTATAAATGTATTCGCCTATAACAAGACCTATAACGCTGTCTCCCAGAAACTCAAGACGCTGATTGCTTTCCACCTTTTTTTCATTGGAATATGATTTGTGAGTCAGCGCCGTTTCTAAAAGTGACGGGTCTCTGAACTTATAGCCTGCTATTTCCTTAATCATTTTTTCACCTTTCAGCCTCAGAATTTTATATCAATATTTTTAGCTTTTGCTATTTTGTACCGGTTTCTCAGTAATCTGTCTACCACAAGCAACATGGCAATTACAACGCCTATGAGCACCAGTATGTCATATCCGTAAAAGACAAATATACCTGCGGAAATTTCAGGGTTTTCGCTTCCGTTTACATCACACACAAATCCTTTACGGAAAACCGTGCTTTTTATACCGGAAAAGCCCCTCAGGTTGTTGTATTTGATTTTTACCTTGTTTCCGTTAATTTCTATATTTTTTCCTGCCGAGAAACCGTTCTCAAATGTTTTAAGCCCCCGTATTTTTGCAATATCCGTATCGCTTTTAATTTCAAACTCTATTTCCAGAGGCTGCCATATAGCCACATATCCGGGGGTGTAGCTCATATCATAATCCATAGGTGTTTCAATTGTTATATTCTCGTTGATATCCGCGCCATCCTCTTCGGAATTAATGTATGAATGCACTAAAAGTCCAAGAGTATCGGAAAAGTTTGCAACAAAATATTCATCCTCCAGGAGTTTTTCAAGCATTTCCTTTCCGCTGTTATTTCTCTTTTCCGCGGCTTCCTGTCTGAATTCCCCTTCAGCTACAATATAGCTGTACTCCGAACCGGTGGAATCGTCAGCAATTTTACCATCCATTATTTTGTTTTCGTAGTACCCCTGATAAGTTGCCGGAAGCACAAACAGAGTGCTTATTACAACTGCAATCAGGCAAAGGCTCAGAACCTTCAGCTTAGTGGGTTTTATCCATATTGCATAGGCTATTATTGCCGCAAACCAGACAATGAGCTTTATAACATTTTCAAACACTATTGGCGGATTGCATATCTGTAAAAAGCTATAGCATATGGTTATCACAGTAAGAATAATTGTCATACAGTCAACAATTTTAAGCTCTTCCTGCCCCTTGTCCTTCGTAAGGTACAGTTCAAAAACCACAACTGCCCACAAAGAGGTTATCATTATGGTGTTAACGCAATACCCCATAGGGTCTTCAAACCACTTTCCGGAATCTATAAGCCGGTAACAGCAAAACATTATCGTCAGGGGAATAACCATTGTCATTATGTAAAACAAAATCACCTTAAGTGTGTTTTTGTATTTCATAAATACCACCCTCTGCTATTTTATTTCAAATTCACCAAGCTCAGTGCTGAGCACATAGTCCGGTTTAAGCTCACGCATACGGTACATATGAGGCTGTTCAATGTGAATTCCCTGATGTTTTTTGCTTTCCCAGGCTTCAATAAGCATTATTTCATCCGGGTTCTCCTCTGCAAAATAATACTCATACCTGATGCATCCGTCCTCATTGCGGATAGCCTCCACAATGCCCTCCGCTTTAAGAGTTTTTATGTATTCCTCTCGTTTGCCCGGAACACATTTGAATTTTACATATATTGTATACATATAAAAACCACCTTTCAGTTTTTCATATTCGTTAATTTCTTAATTTTTCCTTCTTTTTTATTATTTGCAATATTCTTCCGGTGTATCCTTTTTTGTAAGCTTTGCTCCCCTCAAAAAATCAGTTCCACCTTTTAAAAACCACAATTTCAGCATCTGCTCCGCCATCGCCATATTCACATACCAGCAGATATTTTTCATCGGCAGTTAAGCCGTAGCACCGCGTACTTTCTTTTTTCTCAAGCTGACAGATATAGTAGGTTTTTTCATCATCCCACAACCGTGCAGCCTGTCCACAGGGAAGGGGAAATTCCAGATTCACAAAGCTTCCTTTTCCCTCAAAAAGCTCCGTAACCTCCGGCATATCGGGAATGGCAAGCTTGTTAAATTCTTTAATTAAGGTTTCCTTCATAAAATCACTCCTTTAAGGTACGGTTATGTAATAACGCAACAGATTGTTAATCTCTTTTTGCTTTCGCCAAATTTCAACAAACCTCATATGTTTTTGTCAAGTCAGGGGCAAAACATTGTAGGGACAGATGCCATCATCTGTCCGTTGCGGGTCGATGCCTTCATCGACCCCTACGGTTTAGCCCGTGTATATCAAAGTTCAGAATCAGCTAAAGATTTAGATGCCACTCTTTTAGCTAAATTTTGAACTTCGTTCAAAGCTAATTTATCTCATTTCATTCGATAGCTAAATAACTCCTTTGGAGTAGCTAAATTAAATTCGCTTTAAGCGTGCGAAGCACATTTAGCTGCCATAGGCAATTTAGCTGACCGTAGGTCAATTTAGCTCGCGATAGCGAATTTAGCTGATTTCATCTTCGATGAAATCATTATACCACAAAATTCCCTCAATTTCAACATATACAGAACAAAAACCTTGAGGTTTTAAGGCTCAAGGTTTTTCTGAAGTCGGATCGTAGCCATGT
>JAZQCS010000099.1:0-10579 GCA_045546415.1 Clostridia bacterium
TTCAGGTTCGCAGAATTTTTTACAAGCTATTTTTTATCGGTACAAGGCAAAAACGCAGCAAATGCTGACGCAATTTGCAAATATTATTGATAAAATATTGGTCTTTTAACAAAGTAGCGATGAAAAAGAGAAAGTAAAAAATGTGGTTCAGATAACTTCTGTCACCCTGATTAAGAAAAAACGCTTAGCAAATACAAATTTGCTAAGCGTTTTTTTACATGAAATAAATCTCTACATTATAAACAGAATACTCATATCCGTCAAATAGCTTTACATAGTAAGTCTGATAATTACCTGCCGACCTTCTTGCTACAATATAACGGTAATCTCCCTTCTGCCCGTAAGCAAGCTTTTTACCCGACTGACAGGTGAATTTTGTGGGAGGCTTTCCGTTTACCTTCAGGCTAAAGCCGGCACTTGTTACACCTTCATCCGCGTAAAGAATAATCTTCTTAAGGCTGCTTGTACTGTAAAAATCATACTGAGACACACGCAAAGGTAACAATTCGGATGCGCACACATCCCCTTCATAAGAAACATCCTTAAAAGCAAGACTGATAACATAATTTTTAACCTGGTCGGGGTGGTCTTCATAATAAAGCTTTGCGTTAAGCTTCTGCCTGATTCCATTTGTTTTAGGAAAAACTTTCATAGAAACCTTACCATACCCACCAACCTCACCGGTTACAAGGCTGTTATATGCAGTTGTGTTACCTACACTTTCCTTTGTGAGACCTTCTGTTGATGAAACCCATTCATATTCTGCTTTTACGCCCTCAGGTAACACAAGTTGAAATCCTGCGCTTGTAAGTGCGTTATCAATATTAAACTGAATCTTTGTATCCGTAATTTCAGCATTTGCAACTCTCAAGCCAAGAACATCAAGAATTTTCAAATCATCAGGATTTCGGCGGAAATTAAAATCAACATCATAGGTGTAAACAATCCCCTCATCGGAGGTTATATGAATTTTAAAATTCTGCTTAAATCCAACTGATTTTTTTGCAACAAAATAAATTTTACCGTCCTTTTCAGCACGGGATATATTTTTATCACTTTCAACTGTGTATGCTTTAAGAGATGTGGTTTCACCTGTAACCGCAAAACCTGCAGATACCTGAGTATAATCCGCCCACACGGTTATTTTTCGTGTTGATTCATCAAACTCTGCCGAAAGTGTACGAAGACCTGTAATATCTTTCAAAAACAAAGGTTTTAAAAGGCTTATTTCAACATCAGGCATGCCGTCTGTTACATGAAGTTCGCCATTCTGAGTTACTCTGCCCGATGCACTTACTGTATAAGGATAGCTACCTTCCAATACCTTTTCAAAAACAGCTGTTCCTGAATTTATTTTTTTTGTTTCGTCTCCAAGTTGTACGGAAGCACCGTTTATATTGCATTTAAAAGTAACATCAACATATTTTTTCAGGTTAATGTTATATACATTTGAGTTTAAATTTGAAACGGCAGCTTTACCCTTAACGGTTTCATAGCCCGAGGCACTTACTGAATAATTATAGCTTCCTGAAGCAACACCATCAAAAACCACCTTGCCTTCTGTTGCTCTTTTCGTTGATGTTCCGAAAGAAACCAGTGCATTTTCAGGGTGAACATTAAATGTTACATTGAATTTTGTATCAAGCTCTTCAAGGGTAATTGTACCTGTTTCTGTGGGCTTGCTTATGCCTCCCGCCTTTTTGTAATATGTAAGGATGTTATTGTTAATTTTCATACCGTTAAGGTAATATTCCGTAGCCACATAGGATTTAACAAGGTCCAGCCTGCCCGAATCAAGGTTTAATTTAAAAATGGCTCTGCTTGTGGTAAAATACAGGTATTTACCGTATTTGTGCACAGCTCCGCCCACAAAACCGTAAACCTGTGCATCATACTTGTCCGAGTAATTTTCCACAGGCAATATAGATTTATACTTTCCCGTATTAGGATTATATTTCACAATACCAAGAACAGAGTGCCCCATATACCAGTTGCCGTTAACAACATTTATGGGTTCAATAAATCCGCTTTTTCTCCATACGGCATCATCATATTTTGTACTTGTAGCTTTATGTTCTGCACTCCAGTAATTATGTCCCTGAATATCTGTAATGCCATTCTTGTAATAAAACTCTTCATCTGCCAGCAGTTCATCACTTGTAAGAAAGAAATGGGAGCTTGCAAAAGGCAGGTCCTGCATTGTAGAAACAGGATTGTCCCAGGTCACATCCATATGATACCACTCGCCGTCCAGTTTTACCATATTCCACATATGTCCCGGTATATAGGCATAATCATTTTCAAAGCCGAGCAAATCAAGAATATATTTCATGCCGTAAGCAAAGCCCTCACAAACTGCTTTACCTGAAGTAAAAAGTGAGTCAGCTGAATGATTTTTCAAAGATTCATCATACTGATAATTCATTGTGAAATACTGATATACTGTTATAAGCTTTTCAAGGTCGGTCATACCCGGTTCAATTTTAGAAAGGATAAGGTCAACCTCTTTTTCCATTGCAGTTTTTGCACTTACCGTACCAAGCGGCAAAAGTGTAAAAATTAACAATAAAACCAAAAATTTTTTCATAAAACATCTCCGTTTATTTTATAAGTTTTTTTGCAATCCAGAATTTCTTTTCAAAGAAGGTAGCAAGGTTTTGTGCAAGTGAAAGCAGAAGGTTCAAACCTATAGAAATAAGCGATCCCCAAAGGTAAAAACCAAGCCCGTCAACAGTTATTGCCTGAGTACCAACCCAAAGAGAGAAGCCGGGTAACCATTGCAAAACAGCAAGAATAAGGGCGGTGGTCAATATGCCCTGCAGAGCAAGGTATGGCTGCCATATAGCGTAAAAAATATAAAAAACCACCGCAAAGAAAGCCGCAACACCCATATACTGTATTGACTCAATAACCGGTCCGTTAAGAAGATATGGAACCATTGCTGCAAAGCCTAAAAACACAAGAGCAAAGCCCATAAGCACAAATCTTACAATAATCTGAGTGAAAAGTGTAAATGTATAAGAGGATGTAAGATACTGGAATACCGCCGCCATATTACAGATAAAGAACAAAGAAAGAAGTGGTTGCTTATAAGCTGCAAGATTTTCTATTACAAGGTTAAAAACCGGTAATCCCGAGCTGAATTCCTCAAGGAAAGGCAGATTTCCTATTGCTCCCTCAAGAGGGTTTGAACCATGGCCCAAATTAGGCAACGCCATAAAATAGAACATTATCAAAAGTGAAACAGTTGCAGGTAACCATAAAATTCCGCTTATGGGACAGTTCTTTCCGCAGAAGGGATTAATAACAAAAAGAGATTTTAACCAACCTGTAATAACATTGTTAAGCCATGCCCAGAAAAGCAGAATAAGGAACGCAAAAATCGATATAGGATGAAACTTGTAGGTTGTAAAACAGCTAAACACAAACACAATAATAAAGTTTGTAACAAAAAGAGTTAATATTTCAGGTATGAGATTAAATACCGTTGTTTTAATGAATACTCTGCGAAGCGAGAATCCTCCCCCTGCGCTGGCTTTGGCACGAATCATAAAATATATACTGAACAGTATGTATGCAACAACAAAAACTCCAAGTGCTGTCCAGAAGCCTGCCTCTTTTTCAAGAGCAAGAATCGGTTTACTTGCAAGGCTCATAATCCAGTTTGCACCGAAAACGCCCAGAAGCATTGCAATGCCGTTTAAAAGCCAGGAGTTTATACAATAAAGAAAATCTTCACTTTCTCCGCCTATAAGACCTTTTACTATATCAAAATTTCCCGCATGAAGGAAAAGATAAGAGAAACCCGTAAAAATCAGACTACGGAAAAAAGCTGCCATCATAACCTTTGTAAGGTCAATCAGTAAGGCAGGAAATGTAATTTCAGAAACTACAGCTTCATATCCTTTAACCTGAACACTCATCCCGAACTTTTCAAAAAGAAGTCCAAGCATTTTGTCCATATCGGACAAGGTTGAATCCAGAAGATTCATAAAAGGCATGCTCCTTCTGAGCCAGTCAAAGAAGGTACCACCTGACGAAGAAAGCATAAAAGCAATAAACAAAGCATAAAGCAACAGGCATACACCCATAACCACCCAGTCCTTTGTTCTGCTTATTCCAAGACCGGAATTCTTACCATAAAAATTATATTTTTTCCCAAACAAACTAAAATCTTTCATATGTAGACTCCTGTATTAAAGATTTTCCTTAATTATATCAATAAGCTTTTTGTATTCTTCCTCCGAAAGGGTTATTCTTTCCGGATTCATTGCAAAAACACCGCCCCATTCAAACTCATCGTCTTTATATTTGGGAACAAGATGAAAATGAAGATGACAACCGGTATCACCATATGCACCGTAATTTACTTTTTCAGGAGAAAATGCCTTGTGAAGAGCATTCGATACCATGGCAACCTCTTCAATAAACTTTGCCCTTTCTTCCGGAGTAATATCAACAATTTCACTCACATGCTTTTTGTGAGCAACAATTACTCTTCCCTTATGACTCTGTTCCTTGAAAAGATAAACCTTGCTTTCCTCAAGATCACAAATTTTAATACCGAATGCCTCGGTTGTTTCGTTACAATACGCACAATTACACATAATTAAACACCTTTCCTTTATTTTCCTCTGCGATATTCCTTCGGCGTAATACCAAAAGACTCTCTGAACCTTTTTGAAAAATCACTTGATGAAACAAAACCACATTTATAAGCAATATCCGAAACCGAATCGTTGGTTTTCTCAAGCATTTTCCGGGCTTTCATCATACGGACCTTCATTATGTACTGTTTGGGTGACATTGAGGTATACTGTTTGAATTTCCTGACAAAAAGCGAGCGGCTCACATGAGCATTGTTTATGAGAAAATCAACTGATATATCGGATGCAAAATTCGTTTCAATATAGCCGATTGCTTCCATAAGCCAGTCAGGATTATGACAGACAATTTCCTTTGTTTTCAGATAGTCTGCATGAAGCTTACGAATACTTTCGGTTATATCTACACCGCAATATGCCCTGTACTGTTCCTGCAAAGCACCAACCGGCACACCGAATTTATCTGAAAGCTCCGAAACACTAACCTCTCTGTACCTTGCAACATAGATATATTGAGAAATTTCGTTAAACCATTCCGGCGGTGATTTTTCCGTAACATATTCAATGCTGTTTTTCTTTTCAAGAAGATGTACCAACAAATCCATAATGCAGTGGGCAATTTCAAGCTCGTTTTCCAGGTCATATCTGTTACTGTTGTACTCAAATCTTTCAAAATATTTTAAGAAAAGGCCGTCATCATTTACTGCAATTGGCATAACTCCGCCATCATTGATACTTTTGTATAAATTTTCTATACCATAGCCGTTAATATGAAACCACATATGCTCCCAGTTTTCAAGAGCACCGTAATGATGAAATTCTCTGCAATCAATAAGTATTGCCGAGCCTTTTGTAAGGATATGGTTTTTACCCATATATTTCATATAGCCCTTGCCTGATATTGTGTACAGCAGATAGTAATCCTTTCTGTCATCACGACGAACAAAATATTTTGGACCAACATACCAATGTCCTGCACTATCCAGAAAAAAAGGGAGAGAAAAAACTCTTTTGCCTAAAACATTTTCAATATTCTTTTTATTATCAATATGGTCATGATGATACTCCAGCATACAGATTCAACCCTCCTTATAAAACATCTAATAGTGAAAATTACATTTTTATATATTTTTGTAGACAAAAAATATATAAAAAAGATATATTTTATTATATACTATAATTATGAAAATTGTCAAGCTTTTAAGGAGGAATAATTATGAAATTTTCAAAACTTCTTTCACTTTTACTGGCATTAATGCTTGTTTCCGGAGTGTTTTTTGTAATGCCTGCATCTGCAAGCACATCAACAGTAACCTTTGCTGTTTCCCCGTCAAATGCTTCGGTAACC
Source organism: Clostridia bacterium (assembly GCA_045546415.1). GTDB lineage: Bacteria > Bacillota > Clostridia > RUG12999 > RUG12999 > RUG12999. Next base: position 5,953 of record JAZQCS010000099.1, read on the forward strand.
ATAAACGGTATTACCAAATCATCCGATGACGGATTAATTATATTTGAACTGGCAGACGGCACTTATGACTGTCAGGTGTCTGCAACAGGCTATGTATGGCAGGAAGGAAGTCTGACAGTTTCGGGAAATGCCGGCTATTCCTTAACTCTTACGGCAGATTCCGAAAAAAGCTACTGGACATTTGACACCGACCTTGAAAACTGGACCTGCAACATTGCAACAGACACAATAAGTCACGAAAACGGTGCGTTAAAGCTTGCAATGGCATCAGGCGACCCCGGTATATCAAAGGGCGGCATAAGCCTTGATATGACCGGCAGAGACAAGCTTTATCTTACATATAAAAAAGAAAAGGCAACCGAAAGTGCTATACTTATTTATTTTAAGAGTGTAGTTAACGGAACAACCTACAATCATTCAGGAGCAAGAGCCCTGACAAAAACATTACCTGCAGAAACAAACGGTTTTGTTACCGAGGTGTTTGAGAAAAACGAATATTTTGCAGGAACTTTAGAAAACCTTCGTATTGACCCCATTCCTTCGGCATCCGGCCTCAGCGGAGCAGCTTTTTATATTGATAAAATAGAAATCCCTAAAAAGGCCGCTCTCACCTTAACCCCCGTTTCGGAACAGACTGCCCTCATAACCTTTAATGTAACACCTGCAGATGCTGAAATCACATTAAACGGTGTTACAAAAACAGCAGTTAACGGTAAAGCCTACTTTAATGAAGAAAGCGGAACCTACGATTGTCGTGTAGCAAAAACAGGTTATGTATGGCAGGAAGGTTCATTATCTGTAATTAAAGGCACCGAATATTCTGTAAATTTAACAGCGGACAGTACAAAAAGCTACTGGACATTTGACAGTGACCTTGAAAACTGGACCTGCAACAATGCCTCAGACACAATAAGCCACGAAAACGGTGCGTTAAAGCTTGCAATGGCATCAAACGACCCCGGTATATCAAAATCCGGCATTAGTCTTGATATGACCGGCAGAGAAAAGCTTTATCTCACATATAAAAAAGAAAAAGCAACCGAGAGCAATATACTTATATATTTCAAAAGTGTTATTGATGGTGTTACCTACAATCACTCAGAGGCAAGAGCCCTTACAAAAACATTACCTGCAGAAACAAACGGTTTTGTTACCGAGGTGTTTGAGAAAAATGAGTATTTTGCAGGAACTGTAGAAAATCTCCGGATTGACCCCATTCCTTCAGCAACCGGGCTCAGCGGGGCAGCTTTTTATATTGACAAAATAGAAATACCCAGGGTTGAACAGCTTATTGCTGTTGGAGACACTAAACAATTGGTTACATTTTCTGTATCTCCTGCCAATGCAGAAATAACACTTTTTGATAATGAAGGAAATTTGGTAGAAAAGCAGAATACTTCGGGTGGAAACGCTACCTTTGTTGTTGATAAAGGTGATTATTCCTATACAATCAGCAAATACGGGTATGAGTCAGCTCAGGGCACTGTTACGGTAGGTTCTGAATCCGTAACAGTAGAGGTAAGCCTTTCACCCCTGGAGGAAGATTATTATTTCTATGATTTCACCAAAAAAGCTTCGGTAACAGAGGTTATTGCTGACGGATGGAATATTTCAAGCCCGGATACCCTTGAAATTGATGGAAATTACGGTATACAGACCGGTGTTCCCGGTGCAGAAAACACATTTTTCTATATGCTCGACCAGGAAATTGATACCGGAACTATTGAGATTTCTCTTGATTTTATGGGTGAAAAGCCTGTTGCAGGCGGATATTTTGATGCATCTTTAAGATCAGCACCCAACACTCTGAACTTAATGTTTTATGTAACCGGGGCTGAAGGAAATGTATTTCAATACGCAACAACCACCTCTTCACCAACCCCTTTAAGAGGAAATTTCGATTTCACAGGTGAACCTCATAAGCTCAGCTTTGTAATAGATCTTGATGCAGGCACATCAATGATAAAATACGACGGTGAAATTATTCTTGATTATCTCCCATATAACGGAAATACCTTTAAAGGTATATATATGCATTACAAACCAGATTGTAAGTTTTACTGGAAATCTGTCAGGGTTTCTCACAGCACCGACGCTGTGCCCTCAGAACAGCCAAGATGGATACACACCCAGACTCAGCCCGGTGATTATTCCCTTGTGGTTCTTGGAGACACACAGATTCTTCCTTTAGGCTCACCCAACACCCTCGGACTTATGGCTCAATGGATTCTCGAAAACAAGGAAAAGGAAAACATTCAGTATGTAATCCATGTTGGAGATGTAACCGGTAACAATCAGGAAAAAGCATGGGAAAATTTCTCCGAACGCTTCAGCATTCTTGAAGGAGAAGTACCTATGGCTGTTGTTCCCGGAAACCACGATTATGAAGGACTTGACCCCTGGGGCGGTGCTGATGTGGGTAAAGAACAGGAATTCAGAAGTCTTGACCGTTACAACAGATTTATTCCATATGACAAAGTAAGCACCTATCCCACCTTTGGCGGTGTATACAAGGAAGGAAGCACAGAAAATATATATCATTGCTTCCGCGTTGGAAACATCAACTATCTTATTTTATGTCTTGAATTTGCCCCCAGAGATTCTGTTGTAGAATGGGCAAATGATGTTGTAGCCGCTCATCCTGACCACAATGTCATTGTTACAACACACGGCTATATGACATCTGCCGGAGTTTTGTACGACGAAAGTAACACTCATCCTCTTGAAAGATATTTGTTCATACGCAACGATGAGGATGATTGTAACAACGGACAACAGCTTTGGGATAAGCTGCTAAAAAAGCATAAAAATATCTTTTTAGTGCTGAACGGTCACTCCGCTCCTGTTGATGTACGCCGAAGAGTAGACCTTGGCGAAAACGGAAACCAGGTGCTTCAGTTCTGTGTAGATTCAACTCAGCTTGACAGAGGAGACTACGCTTTCTCAAAGAATGCAGGAATGATGCTTCAGATGCGTTTTTCGGAAAATGGCACAAAAATTGATTGTAACTACTACTCTGCATTTTACGGAAAATATTACAGAGCTGACAACCAGTTTACTGTTACTGTGCCGGCAGACCAAGTAATTTATGACGACGGAGTTAAGGTTGATTATTATATTGACGGTGAAAAAGCTACCGCCTCCTCTTTGGAAAATAACGAGTATATTTTAACAGGAGGTGAGGTTTCTGTTGTTGCTGAAAACCCCGGAAATCAGACAGTAATTACCGCGACCTACGAAAACGAAAAACTGACACAAATGCTTTCTTCAACTGATGAAAAAGTCAACTTTACTCTGTCCGCAGCTGCTGACAGCATAATAAAAACCTTTGTATGGAATAATACTGACACTATCAGCCCTGTAAAAAAAGCTCACACCCTTTCAGGAGCAGGATACGCGAAGATTACAGTTACAGGAACTGAAGAAGCAGCAGTTAGGCTGAAAAGCCTTTCAACAGGTAAAACCTTTTATGATTTAACCGCTGTTCCCTACGGTCTGTATGAATATACAGTTGAAAAGGACACCTTTATTTCTCAGGTGGGTTATATCAATGTATCCGGTGATTGTACAATTGAAGCAAGCCTGACTCCTGACGATGCAAAGCACAAATTCAGCTTTGGTGATATTGATGATGGCTTTACTGTTTTAAGCGAAGGAGCAATCTCATATCCCATTGAAAACGGAATTGGCTTACAGCTTCCAAACGGTGCATACATTGAGAACAACACTTTGGACCTTGATGTTACAAACCGCAACCGTCTTGTACTCACCTACAAAAATATGTCACCGTACACCGATTTACAGCTGCAGTACAAAATAAAAGGTTCTGATTTCTGGGTATCATATCCTGTAATCATCAAGGGCTACTGTAAGGATTTCACCACAACCACCTTGGAGTTGAATAATGCCGATTCTTTCTCAGGAAATATTGAAGGTCTCAGATTGGGATTGATATCAGAAACCGGTGCAGTTGCAAATCTTGAGCTTTGCTCTCTTGCAATTACAGCAGAAGAAGAAATAAATTATATTGACGGAAATAACATAATTTTCCGGTGCAATACCGAAGGAGCTAAAATAACACTTAAAAATCACGAAACCGGACGCATCTATGAAAAACTCACTTCGGTTGCCGGCGAAAATGTGGATTTTGGCGAAATGCTTCTTGGCACATATGAGTATATTATTTACAAGCAAGGTTATTCCGCGCAAAAAGGAAAAATCAACTTAACAACCGATACACCTGTTTTAGAGGTTACGCTTGAAGAGGATTCCGATCCAACGGGCGAATACCGTTGGGATTTCCAGGAATCTGTAGAAGAATTTACAGGTTGCAATGCAAATTCAACAGCAGTACGACATCAGGACGGTTGCCTTGTTATTACAGCGACAGGAAATGACCCTTATGCCTATACCGTAAATTTGACACCAAAGGCACTTGGTAACAGAAAAATGCTTGTAATGCGTTATAAAAACGAAGCTTCCTACAATGTTTTCTCTCTTTATTTTGTAACAAGCGAAAGCGGCGGATACAATTCTGTAACAGCAAATATCAAACCTTCAATGCTGAGCTATGATGACATATGCATTGACCTGTCCGACATGACGGGCTGGAACGGAAACCTGACCC
>JAZQCS010000100.1:0-29458 GCA_045546415.1 Clostridia bacterium
GGGCGCATAGCTCAGCTGGGAGAGCATCTGCCTTACAAGCAGAGGGTCATAGGTTCGAGCCCTATTGTGCCCACCACACCTTTCTATTAAAAAGCACAAGCATATAAAATATGGCCCGGTAGTTCAGTTGGTTAGAACGCCAGCCTGTCACGCTGGAGGTCGTGAGTTCGAGCCTCATCCGGGTCGCCATTATTTTTATGCCTCTGTAGCTCAGTTGGTAGAGCAGGGGACTGAAAATCCCCGTGTCGGTGGTTCGATTCCGCCCGGAGGCACCAAAAATAATTTTTACATGCGGGAGTGGCTCAGTGGTAGAGCGTCACCTTGCCAAGGTGAACGTCGCGAGTTCGAATCTCGTCTTCCGCTCCAAATGACAAAAGACGCATGTAAATTGCGTCTTTTGTTAATTTTATCTTAATATGTGGCGCCATAGCCAAGTGGTAAGGCAGAGCTCTGCAAAAGCTTCATCCCCAGTTCAAATCTGGGTGGCGCCTCCAAAGAAGAACCATATTTTTGATACGAAATTATGGTTCTTTTTCTTTGCCTAAAACCGCAGTAATAAAGGGATTTATTAAAAAAGAAAAGTTTTTTAGTGAAACTTCGGTGCATTTTTGTTTTTGTGAGAAGTATGGTACACCCTTTACGGATATATATGCAAGCAACACTACGCACCGCAGGAAAGGTGACTACCCTTTGTGGTTATTCGTGTACGCACTGCACCGATACAGTGGTTTTGTATTACCCTTTGCGGTAATAGTTGATTTGTTTACTGTTGTCGCTTATTGGACGTAAGCTGTTTGTTAGTTGTTCTCACTTGTTTAGTGTAGGAACCATAGGTAAGGTTTAGTAGCCTTTGTGGTTTTAATTGCAGGGTTGCCCCTTTACGGTTATAAGTAAAAGGTGTGTTGTCCCACCCTTTGCGGTTGTAGGTGTAAGGCAACCGCCAAACGCACCGCACCGCAGACAAGGGATACCCTTTGCGGTTGTAGGTGTAAGGCAACCGCCAAACACACCTTACCCTTTGTGGTTGTTTTTGAAAGATGTGCTGTCCTACACTTTGTGGTTGGGGTGTAGGATTCAGCCGCATCAAAATGAGGTTGTACCCCCTTTGTGGTATAAAAAGAAAGGAGAGATTTTAATGGGATGGGCAAAATATGCAGAAGACAACTTTGAAATTTATTTAGAAAGAATGGATGTTATGCACAACGATTATGCAAGACAACAGATGACAGAAATTGAGCCACACTCTTTTGAAGAACAAATCAATAAAAAGAATGTCAGCTTTTCTCAGAGATTAACCGAGAAAAGCTGTTTTTCTTTACACTAAAAACGAAAGGATGAAGAAAATGAGAAACGAGAATTACAATGATTTTGAAGATATTATGGAGGGACTAATGGGGTTTTTAGAGGAACTTCCTCAAGCAACGGTGAAGATTTTAAACTTTGACCGCTATAAGTTAATGTTGCAAACAGCTGCAAAACTGACAAACCTGCTGCGTGAAAATTTGACAGATGGTGAAATTAGCATTGAAATTAATGAAAAATTCAACTTAGGGACAATTTCCGTAGAAATGGAAACATTAACAATTACTTCTCCGGCAGTGTTTGCAGACTTGATTTGCAAGGCTGATAATTTTGAGGTATATCCTTTGTGTAATGGAAACATTCGCCTGGATATTGCTTTTCAGAGAGTTCTTAATTCTATAATGTGAAAGGATGTGCAAAATAATGTTTTGGTTTTTATTAATAATTTTTCTTGGAATTGTAATCGTAGGAATTGCAACAACCGAACCACCAGAGAAAAAAGTACCGTATGACCCCGATGTGGAAAATTCAAAATTTGCACTCATTATAAACAAAACATTTGAAGAAGAACTCTGTAGAAAAATTTCTCTTCAGGCGTACCAACAAAAGATTCTTGATATTATAAAGGAGGATTTAGAATACATATATGGCTCTTGTTGGAGGGACATTTTTACAAGGCGCTGGTCATGTCCTTTGGTTGTTTGTACAACATTTAGTTCTGTAGAAAATATCGTGCTAATGTTGTTGCTTTCAAAGAGTGGTTTCTTGCCAAGTTGTTACAGATATGGCAGAATTGAGATTAGCAACTTTGATGTCGCAAATGCTTATGAATGTTTAAAGATTCTTCAATGCGTAGAAAAAAACATTCAGGTTAAACGTGACCCAAAAACATATTCTTTTGTATTTTTGCCACACATAGACTTTAGACGAGATAAAAAGAACAAGGTTGTAGAGTTGGTGCGATACGAGTGGCCTTGTTCAGGGAAATTCTATTTGTCTTTTCAAAGTATTTGTACAACATCCAAATTTAAAATCAAAGACATTCATGATACTGGTTTAGTGCAAAGTTGCAAAAATAATTCCTTAGGAGAACGAAGTGGAAAGAAAAATCCATACAGGGACAAACTAATTTTATAGTTGTCAATTAAAAAAGAAGCCTTGCTACTGCGGAAAATACTTGCGCCCTTTCCACACATCCGTAGTGACCAGTAGTACAGCTTCTTTATTTATTATAGCCTATATTCCTTAGCTTGTCAATTTATACGCTTACAGTAACTCCGTTTTTGAAGTAGACCTCATAGTGTCTATAACATATGACCTGGTTCGCCACACATATAGAAAACTTGGAGAAGTTGTTGGAAAGACATTTAGTGACGGCTTGAAATTGAAATAAAAAAGATTATTTCACAGTGAAATAATCTATTGCATTTTGCACCGTTTATATGTTCGTATGAATATTGTTCATTAGTGCCATAAAAAAGCACCAATCTTGATACGAGATTGGTGCTTTTTTCAACGAAATAAATCCTGCGGATTTGTGAAATACACGACCTGCGTGAAATATTGCTCCGCAATGTGAAATACGCCTACGGCGTGTGAGGATTTATTTCATTTCACTTGATGCAAATCATCAAATTTCACAAGTTCGATAGAAATTATTTCATATCAACGAAGTTGATATTTCATTAAAATATCGCGGTATCTAAACCATTCGACTCTTCCATGAAAAAAGACATTTTTCAAAATGAATCATGTCGATTTTACTTATTACCTATTCACTATTCACTTTTCCCTAAATAGGCTTGTCGATTTTTGGAAAGTAATAGGTAATAGTGAATAAGGAATAGGTTAAGATAGTTTTGCTTTTGAAAAGCTTTTTTTGAAAGTTGCAATAATAATTTTTATCAAATAAAAGATTGATGTAATGACAATTACCCATCAGACGAGTGTTATGATAAAAAAGATACTTGTTCTTGTTATAACACAAATAGCATAAATTTATCACAGCCGAATCTGTTTGGGTTCGGCTGTGTATTTTTATTTACAAGTTTATGTATGCGGGGTTGATGTTATGGGGGATTTTAGAAAAATATAGAAAAGGGCGGTGAGGGTTTTAACGGAACCCTCGGGGAACAAAGGGCAGACAACTATGGTGCTGCTGAAAAAACATCATTAAATTATAAAATTTAAACATTGACAAAAATGGCATATGGGTGTAAAATAATTATGTATTTTTTTACTTGGAGAATTATAAAAATTATGAAGAACAAAGTTTTTACAGCTACCCTTGCAGCATTGATGGCTCAGGTGATTTTCGGGTTCAGCTTTATGTTCACAAAAATTGCCTTGGAGTACGCTTCACCGCTTACGGTTATTGCAGACAGATACATAGGCGCTTTTGTGGGGCTTACCGTTGTTATGCTCATAAAACGGCAAAAAATAAAACTGAGCAAAAATGTATGGAAGCTTGTGGTTATGTCCCTGTTTCAGCCCGTACTCTATTTTATATTTGAAAGCTACGGAATTGAACAGACAACAAGTTCATTTTCAGCGGTTATGATTTCGCTTATACCGGTAGTTGCTATGCTCAGCGGAATTTTTGTGTTGAAAGAAATTCCATCACCTATGCAATATGTTTTTGCGGCATTATCAGTTGGCGGTGTAGTGGTTATGACACTTGCAGGCAATGCTGACGGTACGGTAAAGCCTCTTGGTGTTGTGCTGCTTTTAGGCGCGGTGATATCCTCGGTGGCGTACAACATTGCAAGCAGAAAAATATCGGCAGAATTTACAGCGTTTGAAAGAACCTATGCTATGACGGTTGTTGGGCTTGTGGTATTTTTGGCAATTGCTCTTATTGAAAATGCCGGTCAACCTCTTAAGGTAGTCAGTTCTTTTGCATATCCGCCTTTTGTATGGGCAATACTTTACCTTGGAATTGTTTCCTCGGTTATTGCTTTCCTTATGCTCAACTATGCAAATACATATCTTCCGGTTGCGAAAACCACGGTGTTTTCCAATCTTACCACGGTGGTTTCAGTTATTGCGGGAGCTTTGTTTCTGGAGGAACATTTTACACTTCAGGCAGTTATTTCAACGGCTATGATTATAATTGGTGTGTGGGGTGTACAGATAACCTCTGTTACCATGAATAAAGGAGAAAAATGATGCAGTATATTGCGGCTTTTTTTGAAGGAATAATAACATTTATTTCCCCGTGTCTTTTACCTATGCTTCCTATATACATCTCCTATTTTGCCGGGGGCGGTGAGCGTACCAACCGAAAAACCCTCACTAACGCTATTGGATTTGTGACCGGGTTTACCCTTGTGTTTGTTGTTCTCGGAGCACTTGCAGGTGTTCTCGGTGGATTTCTTATAGAATATCGAAGCATTGTAAACATTGTTTCGGGCATAATTGTAATTGTTTTTGGGCTGGAATATGCCGGAGTGCTGAAACTGAAGCTTTTTAAAGGTAAAACAGGAAAGGTAAAAACACAGAATCTGGGTTTTTTCTCTTCTTTTGTGTTCGGTGTTATTTTTTCAGTGGGATGGACTCCCTGCGTGGGAACATTTCTTGGCTCTGCACTTGTTATGGCATCGCAACAGGGAAAGATTACAAGCGGCATAATTATGCTTTTTGTTTATTCTATGGGGCTGGGAATACCATTCATTATAAGTGCATTACTCATAGACAGCCTGAAGGGTGCTTTTAATTTTATAAAAAGCCATTACAGAGTAATTAACATAATAAGCGGCGTATTTCTTATAGTTGTAGGTATTCTGATAGCTACAGGATATATGGGTAAGCTGATAAGCTTTATTTCGTAAAGGAGATATCTTTAATGAACAGAAAAAAGATGATTATACTTGCGGTTTCACTTGCTGCGGTTATAGGCATTGCCGGAGTTGTTTATAATTATATCTCTGACAACGCAGAAAAAAACATTATATCCGAAAATAACAATACACAAAACGATGAAAAAATTGTCGCTCCGGATTTTACGGTAACAGATTACGAAGGAAACTCGAAGAAGCTGTCGGATTTTTTCGGAAAACCGGTTGTTGTGAACTTCTGGGCAAGCTGGTGCGGACCCTGTAAAGAAGAAATGCCTTATTTTGAAGAGATTTACAACGAATACAAGGACAGAGTGAATTTTGTTATGGTAAACCTGACGGACGGATATCAGGAGACTGTGAAAAGCGCAAATGATTTTATAACTGAAATGGGTTACAGCTTCCCGGTTTACTATGATACAGAACTTGATGCGGCAAAAAAATACGGAGTGAACTCTGTGCCGAGAACATATTTTGTAAAAAGGGATGGTTCTCCGGATGTGTATATGCAGGGGATGGTTGACGGAGAAACGCTTCGCAGCGTAATAGAACGATTATTAAAGTAATTGAGGAGAGGATTTTTATGAGAACAGTTTTTATGAGATATCCCGGAGGAAAAGCAAAGGCACTCACTTTCAGCTATGACGACGGTGCTGTTGCGGACAGACGCCTGGCAGATATTTTTTCAAAGTACGGAATGAAAGCAACATTTAATTTCAACTGTGAATTCTGCCACGGCAGAAGCTTTTCAAAAGAAGAGGCTGAAGAAATATTCTTTTTGAGAGGGCACGAAATTGCTGTGCATGGGGCGAATCACCGTGCAAACGGAAATTGCCGTGTTATAGAAGGAATAAAGGATGTGCTTGATTGCCGTATTGAGCTTGAACAGAAATACAGCAGGATTATAAGAGGTATGGCGTACCCTGATTCAGGTATAAGACGATTCGGAAACTTTGGTAATTATGAGGCGGTAAAGCAATATCTTACGGAGCTTGATATTGCCTATGCAAGAACTTTGGGTGAGGACAACAAAAGATTCGAACTTCCCGGGGATTTTCACGCCTGGATGCCTTCAGCGGCTCACAGTAACCCTGAAATAATGGAATATGTTGATGCATTCCTGAAGCTTGATATTTCAACAAAGATGCACCATACGACAAGGGTTCCGAGGTTGCTTTACATATGGGGACACAGCTTTGAGTTTGACAGGAACAATAACTGGGAGCTTATTGAAGAAATATGTTCAAGGCTTGCAAATAATGATGAGATATGGTATGCCACGAACATTGAAATTTACGATTATGTTCAGGGCTACAAAAATCTTCATTACAGCGCAGACGGACATATGATTTACAATCCGAATTTGTTTGAGATGTGGATTGATGCCGACGGAAGGCTTTACAACATAAAACCGGGCGAAACCATAAGGATTGAATAATATGAAACGGATTATGATAATAGGAAGCCCCGGAAGTGGTAAAAGCACCTTCGCAAGGTGGCTTTCGGAGGAAACCGGGTTACCGCTTGTACATCTGGACAGGCTTTTCTGGAGACCGGGATGGGTGCATTGTTCACGGGAGGAGTTTGACAGTTTGTTGAAAGCAGAGCTTGAAAAGGAATGCTGGATAATTGACGGCAACTATTCGCGAACCGTTTCAGACAGGCTTAAATATGCTGATACAGTTATATTTTTCCGATATTCCCGGTGGGTATGCATATGGCGTGTGTTTAAAAGATATATACAAAGCCGGAAAAAGGTAAGAGCTGATATGGGAGAAGGGTGTCCCGAAAGGTTTGACCTTGATTTTATGAAATATGTGTGGAATTTCAATAAAACAGAATTGCCCGAAACCTTGAAAAAGCTCAGTGGAGAGCATAATGCGGAAATTATTGAAATAAGCTCAAAAAAGCAATTTGAAATATTAAAAAATGAAATAAGGGAGAAAATTAAAAATGACTGAGATACTTAGCATTATTGAAGATTTCAGGAAAGGCTGTGATTGCGGGAGAAAGCACGATACAGCAATACGCGACATACATATAGGCTCGGGACTTGTTCACTCTGTGGGAGAAATTCTGAAAAAGAACAACTTTCCCCAAAAGCTTTTGCTTGTTGCGGACCGAAACACACTTAAAGCGGCAGATGGCATTGTAGAAAGCCTTGAGGGGTTTGAAATTGAATATAAAATATACGATGATATCCGTGTTGCTGAGATGAAGCATGTGAATGAGCTTGAAGAACTGGTAAAGGGAAAGGACATAGCTATTCTTTCAGTTGGTACCGGCTCTGTCAATGACCCCTGCAGACTTGCAGCGGCAAGACAGGATAAGCTTCTTTGCATTTTTGGAACTGCGCCCTCCATGGACGGTTTTGCTTCATACGGTGCACCGATTGTGGACAATGGCTTTAAATTCAGCTACGATGCAAAAAGCCCTGAGGTTATAATCGGTGACACAAAGGTACTTGCAAATGCTCCCGTAGAGCTTAAAGCTGCCGGCTTTGGCGATATGATAGCAAAATATATAGGTCTTATTGACTGGCAGATTTCTGCTTTGCTTTCCGGGGAATATTACTGTGAGAAAATAGCAAGCCTTACACGTGAAGCGGTTGATGAGCTTATGGGTATGGCAGACAAGGTTACTGTTAACGATGAAGAAACTGCAGGAAAGATTTTTGAAGCACTTCTTAAAACCGGTATCGGAATGAGCTTTGCACAGAATTCAAGGCCGGCAAGTGGCTGTGAGCACGTTATATGTCACCTTATGGAATGTATTGAGCTTCGTGACGGAATTATACCAAACTACCATGGTGATGATGTTGGTGTGGCTACTCTTGAAATGCTGAAATACTACAACGAGCTGGCAAGTCACAGCGAAATTGAGGCGTGGAAGGAAGATATTGACTGGGAAGATGTTTACACATTTTACGGTGAAATGAAGGATGATGTTGTGAAGTGCAATACACCTACAAATGTTGTGGATGATGTTGACCCTGCGGATTTTGAAGCAAAATGGAGCAAAATTATTGAAATTATCCGTGGTGTACCTTCCTATGAGGAATGCTATAATGCCATGAAAAAAGCCGGCTGTAAGCTTACTGTTGAGGACATAGGCAAGGACAGAAAGCTTTTTGAACAATGTATAAAATATTCGCCCTTTATGCGCAGAAGGCTGACTCTTTTAAGACTTCAGAATATGTACAGGGTAAAATAATAAAAACCGCAAGTGGTATGCGTAGTGTTCTTAAGGACAGAAGCTGTATCGCCATTTTTGACGATACAGCTTCTTTTAATATTTATATAACAACATATTCCAGGAATGTTTTTTTAATATAATTTTCTCAGTAATTTCCCTCTTTTTGGGGAATACTGCCGTGTTATCCATCGTGTTTACACTTTTGAGATTATCAGAATACAATTCAACATGGTCCTCTAAACTTGCCCCTTCAAACCCTTCAAGGTCGAGAGAAAGTTCTATATTTTCATCAAGTGAACGATTTACAGCAAAAACAGTCAGTTCTCTTTTATCTTCGTTATATATAACAGAGGTTTCTATATAAGGTATTGTCAAATTATCTGTTGATTTATAACTATCACATTTTGTTATTGTCTGTAATGCAGTTCCTCTGCCATTCACAGATGAATACATAAAAGGATAGAATATTGTCTGAGCCCATACAGCTCCGCCGGTTTCTGTCATAATAGGTGCAATAACATTTACAAGCTGTGCAAGGCAAGCCATTTTTACACGATCGCAATTGTTTTGAAGCGTAATCAGCATACAGCCTACAACCAATGCATCCTCAAAAGTATAGACATCCTCCAATATTGCCGGGGCAACACTCCATTTATCAAATTTTGCTCCATTACTGTGAAACCAAACATTCCACTCATCAAAGGAAAGATTGATGGTTTTATCTGAATGTTTCTTCGCTTTTACTGCATCACATATTGCTGCAACAGATTTTATAAAAGCATCCATATGTACAGACCTTGCCAGAAAATCAGCTGTGTTATCGCTTTGATTTCCATAATACTGATGCAGGGAAATATAATCAACATAATCGTATATATGGTCGAGAACCGTAAACTCCCACTGCGCGAATGTGGGCATATTGTAATACGAACTTCCGCATGCTACAAGTTCAATATCAGGGTCTGCATGTTTCATGAGCTTTGCAGTTTCTGTTGCAATTCTTCCATACTCTTCCGCTGTTTTATGTCCAATCTGCCACGGGCCGTCCATCTCATTGCCGAGACACCATGTTTTAATGCCAAATGGTTCTTTAAAACCGTTTTTCTTTCTCATATTTGCATAATAAGTATCAGTATTAAGATTGCAGTATTCCACCAGATTTTGTGCATCCTGCGGGCCTCGTGTGCCTAAATTTACAGCCATCATTATCTCGGCATTTGCTTGCTTTGCCCACTCTTGAAACTCGTCTATACCGACTTCGTTTGTTTCTGTCGACCCCCATGCAAGTTCCAATTTTTTAGGACGCTTTGCTTTATCGCCTGTTCCATCCTCCCAGTTATATCCCGAAACAAAATTCCCTCCGGGATAACGTACAATCGGAACGTTTAACTTTTTCACAAGCTCCAGTACATCCTGCCTAAACCCGTTGGCATCAGCAGTTTCATGTGTTGGCTCATATATTCCGCCATACACAGCCCTGCCTAAATGTTCGATAAACGAACCGTATATTCTTTTATCAATTTCGCCGATTTTAAAATTTTTATTAATGATTAATTCTGCTTTCATAAACAATCGCCTCCTAGTAGTAATTATATTATCTTGACAAAAATAATTCAATCGTTTATAATGCTAATATGCTGAGGTTTTGTGCTTTTTGGGAGGGATTGCTGATGAAAATAGTAAATGTTGGCTGCAATTACAGACATCTGGCAAATTTTTACATAAACAGGCCATATGGCTCAGGAGATTATATACTTTTAGTATTAAAAACAGATGCTTTTTTTGTTTTTAATAACGAAAAACATATTGCACCGCCTAATTCCGTTGTGCTTTTTAAAAAAGGAACACCGCAGCTTTATGGAGCTTTATCAGAAGAATTCGTAAACGATTGGATACATTTTGATATTGATGATGATGAAAAGAACGAAATACAAAAACTTGATATACCTTTTGATACTATAATGTCCGTTAACAGTACAACCGTTTTTTCTGAATTGATAAGAAATATTTTCTGTGAAAAATATTCTCAAAATTTATATAAAGAAGATTCGATGAACCTATATTTTAACTTGATATTAAAAAAATTATCCGAAATGCTTAAATCGCATGTTTTAGAAAAAGAAAAACCATACTACGAAATTTTTTGCGGTTTAAGAAATGAAATACAGCTTACACCGCAAAATAATTGGAATATAGATGGAATTTGCAAAAAATTGAAATTAAGCCGTTCGTATATTCAACATTTATATAAGAGTTTTTTTGGAATATCAATTACAGAAGAAGTTTTACTCGGACGAATAGAGTACGCAAAGTATTTATTGTCAAGTACCAATTTAAAAGTACATAGTATATCTGATATGTGCGGATACGCAAACGATGTGCATTTTATGCGATTGTTTAAAAAAACAACAGGGACAACACCTTCAAAATACAGATTAGAGTTTGCAATTATCCAAAAAGAATTAGAAAACTCCAAATTTAAAAATCCGTTCTGTTTATAGCTGTCCGGTGCTTTAACAAGCAGGGAATCTGTATACCATCTTCCAAACATTTAGGATATCCTAAGACCTTATAAAAAGCCTGAAACGATAATTCTCGTTTCAGGCTTAATAATACTCATTTGGATTTAACTGTTTTTAGTGATATTCTGAACGATGTTCAAAGTGATATTTTTGATAAATCAAAAGTGGTATTAAATCCTTCGGATTTAGTGGTATTTTATTCGCCCATGAACTGCCACAGGCAATATCACTGCGGAGCAATACCACTTGCAAAAGGCAAATATCACTCGCCGTAAGGCGAATAAAACTGCCGAGTGTCCTTAGGAGCACTCGGCATACCACTTGCGGTTTTTTGTTATATCTGAAGTTGTTCAAGCTTTTTACCGATAAATTCAGCCATTACAGCGTGACCGGCATCTGAGGGGTGAAGACCGTCGGGAACCAGCTCGCTATTGAATGGGTCGAGCTCAAGCTCTGCGAAAAGGTCGATGAGAGGAAGATTGTACTTTGCGGTAATATTGCGGATTGCAATTACAAAATCTTCTAAGATATAGCCATTTAGAGGGTCGTTTTCGGTGGTTCTGTGAATGGGAGTCATAAAAATTACAGGTTTACCGGGATAGGCTTCGAGAAGATATTTGCAAAGAATGTTCAATCCACCGTAAAAAGTGAAGGGGTCGGTGCTGTCGATGTCGCCGATAGGGGATTTTCCGTGACCGAAATCGTTGGTGCCACCGAAAACCACAACAGCATCCACATCGAGAGGCATTCTTTGTGCACGAAGAGGAAAATCCAGATCGTGACGGATACAGCCGTAAGTGGGTACGGGGGTACGGGCAATACGGGTACCGCCTATGCCGCAGTTATATGCTCCGGCAAGGTTGTATTTTTTGCGTATAAGCTGATGGAATGTGGTTTCGGCAGGGTTTGTTGTGCCATGACCTTCTGTTATGCTATCACCTAAAAAGTTGATTTTTTTACCTTCGAGTAACATAAAAAGACTCCTTTATAATCAAATATGACTCAATTATATCACTACAAAATAGATATGTCAAGGAATTTACTCCATTTCGGTGAGATTTTTCCAGTAACGCCTGGGCATATACTGTTTCTGAAGGCGTGGATTGAGCCGCTCGCGAATTGCCATGGTTTTCCAGTAATCTTTCCACATTGTGCGGAAATCGTCGGAGGAAAAATCGAAGCTGATGTGTGCAGGAAGCTCGGTAATTACCCACACCCCTTTGTGGGAAAGCATTGCTGTTTCGCGTGATACATCCCGGATTATAAAATTGTGGGAGGGCATACGCTGTGCAAAATGATTTGCGATGAGGGGCAAAACATTATGGTCAGGAGATATTGACGAAACATACACTCCGTTTTCGGTTTTATCAAAACGCACAAGCCCAAGCATTCTGTCCCATTCGCGGGTTACCTTTTCTCTCAGGGTGAGGGCAGCTTTTACGGCAGGCTCATATCTGAGATTCCGTGCACCTTTACCTACCTGAAAACAGAAACGGAGATATTCCAGGGTGATTATTCCGTGGTCGGGAGTATCGGCAAGATACAGCAGATAAACATCGTGAAGTACATTTTTGCCGAGCTTTGCTTCAATGCCTTTCTGGAGACGGGTGCTTTTGAAAAGGTCGGTTGCAACCGGCATACTTTCGAGCATTGGGGGACCCGGATAGTGAGAGGAATAAATGAGGGCATCCGGGTCGTTATATCCGTCAAAAATGGCGGTGAGAAAGCCCTCATAGGTATCATCATATATATAAACCATTACGGCTCCTTTCGTGTTGAACAGATATCTGTAAGATTCTGATGATTTATGCGGCACTAAACAAAATCGAAGAGAGAAAGCTGACCTGTGCCTGACAGCCCTGAGGGGAGATTATCATAAAGCATAGGAGCAAGGGCTGTAACAGGTTTTGAAAGAAAAGAAAGGTCGCGGTTATAATCTGCTGCGGTAATGAAGTACCTTGCTCTTTTGAGGACAACACCCATTTTTTTAAGATTATCAAATGTAAGCCGTGTGTGCCGACGCGCAGCCACAATGCGTTTTGCGCTCACCACGCCAATGCCGGGAACACGCAGAAGCATGGAATAATCGGCTTTGTTTACATCTATGGGGTATTGCTCAATGTTACGCAGAGCATAGGTGCACTTAGGGTCAAGATTTTCGTGGAAATTTGGCATTGAGCCATCGAGAAGCTCTTCGGCACGGAAGCCGTAGAATCTGAGCAGCCAGTCTGCCTGATAAAGTCTGTGTTCGCGGAGAAGGGGAACAGCTGTAGTCTTTGCCGGAAGGGCGGGATGGTTTCCCAAAGGTACATAGGCAGAAAAATATACCCTTTTGAGTTTGAATTTATCATAAAGTCCCTGAGAAAGGCGCATTATCTGAAGGTCGTTTTCTTTATCGGCTCCGATTATCATCTGAGTGGTTTGCCCTGCCGGGACAAAACGGGGAGCGGAGCGGAACTTTTTCTGTTCTGCAAGTGCCACAGAGCTTTTTAAGGTAATGTGTTCCATTGGTTTTAAAATGGCATTTTTTGTTTTTTGCGGAGCAAGGGTTTTAAGTGAGGATTCGGTGGGAAGCTCTATATTTACGCTTATTCTGTCAGCAAGTGTTCCTATGAGAGTTACTAAATCCTCCGAGGCTCCGGGAATGACCTTCACATGGATGTAACCATAGAATTTATAGGAATAGCGCAGAAGCCTCAACGTTTTTATAAGAAGCTCCATGGTATAATCCGGATTTTTTACAACAGCGGAGGAGAGAAACAGACCCTCAATGTAATTGCGGCGATAAAATTCCACGGTAAGGCTTGCAATTTCCTCCGGTGTGAAGGTGGCCCGGGGAACATCGTTACTTGTACGGTTGATACAATAGGCACAGTCGTAAACACAGCAATTGCTCATAAGAATTTTCAGCAGAGACATACATCTGCCGTCCGAGGTCCAGGTATGGCATATGCCGGAGGCGTGGGCTGAGCCTATACCGTCACGGGAAGAGGAAAAGGAGGTTTTTGCTCCGCTTGAGGAACATGAAGCGTCATATTTTGCGGCATCGCCTAAAATAAGGAGTTTTTCACGGGTATCCAAAAAAACACCGGCTTTCTTTAAAATTCACCCACACACGAACAAATGTTCAATACTATTATAACATGGAATTTGCAAAATGTCAAACATATGTTCGTATAAAATTACACAAAAACAGCAGGTAATTTTTGTAATAAGTGACGGTAGTCCAAAATATAATTAAAAAAAACGAAAGGACGACCGTGCTATGAACGATAAAAATATTCAGGGGCTGAGCAGGGCTCAGGCTGTCAGAAAACTTAAAGCCGAGGGGAGAAATGTTTTTGAAGAGTCCGGGAAAAGATCTGCTGTGGGTATGTTTCTGGCACAGTTTAAAGATGTTATTATAATTATGCTCATTGTGGGCGCAGTAATTTCTTTTTGTATGGGAGAAACCGCGGACAGTATAGTGATTATGCTCATTGTTCTTATGAACGGAACACTGGGCTTTGTTCAGGAATACCGCACGGAAAAATCTCTTGAGGCTTTGAAGGGTCTTTCGGCCCCTGTTTGTACGGTTATCCGTGAAGGAGAAAAAATTAACATTGTTGCAGAAGAGGTTGTGACGGAGGATATGGTTGCTCTGACCGGTGGAGACCATGTGCCTGCAGATTGCCGGATTATCCGGGGAGAGGTTGCTGTAAACGAAGCGGTGCTTACCGGAGAAAGCGTACCGGTTAACAAGGAACCCGGAGAGGTTCTGTTTATGGGAACCGGTGTGTGTTCGGGGAAATGTGTATGTACAGTTATTGCTACCGGAATGAATACAAAAATGGGAGCTGTTGCCGGTTTGCTACAGGGTGGAGAAGAAGAAACACCGCTGAAAAAGAGACTTAACAAAATTGGGAAAATGCTTGTAGGGATATCTCTTGCGGTATGCGTTGTTATTGCTTTTGCAGGAATATATTACGGACAGCCTGTTTCGTCGGTGTTCTTTTCAGCGGTATCGCTTGCGGTAGCGGCAATACCTGAGGGGCTTCCTGCGGCGGTGACTCTTTGCCTTGCTATGGGTGTAAGGAGAATGCTGAAACGCAACGCCCTTATAAGAAGTCTGCCTGCTGTGGAAACTCTTGGATGCACAACCGTTATATGTACGGACAAGACGGGAACTCTTACCAGGAACAGAATGACGGCAGTAAGTTTTTTTGCAGACGGTGTGGAGAAAAACAGTGCTCAGGGCGGAGAGGGTTTTGAGAAAATGCGACTTATTGCAAGGCTTTGCCTCGGAGAGGAAACGGATGAAAATTACGGGGACCCTACGGAAAGAGCTATTTTTTGTGTGGCGGGGAAATGTACGGAAAACTATCTGAGAAGGGGTGAGGTTCCCTTCACCTCGGAACGAAAGGCAATGAGTGTTGTTTATGAAAAGGATGGAGGATACATCATTGCCGTAAAAGGTGCTCCGGACAGAATTTTGAAGAAATGTACCCATGTTTTTTACAAGTGTGAAAAAATAAAAATGGACGGAGAAGCACGGCAAAGAATTGAAGAGCAGATTGAAGAAATGGCATCAAGGGCTCTGAGGGTGATTGCTTTTGCTTACCGTGAAGAGGAGCACAGCATAAAAAATGAAGAAGGGGAAGAAAAGGAGCTGGTTTTTGCAGGGTTGATGGGGCTTATTGACCCTCCGAGACCGGAGGTGCCTGAGGCAATAAAAAAATGCTACAGAGCCGGAATACGCCCGGTTATGATTACCGGAGACCACAAAATTACAGCTACTGAGGTAGCAAAGCAGGTGGGCATAAAAATAAAGGAAAAAGGCGTTATGACCGGAGAAGAGCTTGACCGTATTTCGGATACGGAGCTTGAAAAAAGGGTGCAGGACATAAGTATTTATGCAAGGGTAAGCCCGGAGCACAAGCTGAGAGTGGTGAAGGCTCTGAAAAACATGGGCAATATTGTTGCTATGACCGGAGACGGTGTAAACGATGCTCCTGCTCTTAAAGAGGCGGACATTGGCATTGCAATGGGAAAAAGCGGTACGGATGTGGCGAAGGAAGCGGCTACGGTAGTGCTTACAGACGACAACTTTGCAACCATTGTGGCGGCTGTTGAGGAAGGGAGGACAATTTACAGCAACATAAGAAAATTTATAAGATATTTGCTGTCCTGCAATCTTGGAGAAATTCTACTTATGGGGTGTGCTTCCTTTATGGGTATGCCCGTACCTCTTCTGCCAATACAGATTTTGTGGGTGAATCTTGTGACGGACGGATTGCCGGCTCTGGCTCTGGGGATGTGCAAAGGAGAAAAAAACGCAATGGTTTCGCCTCCGAGAAATCCGAAGGAAGGAATTTTTTACGGAGGGCTTGGGGGAAACATTGTTTTTTCGGGTCTTATTACCGGAGTAAGTGCCCTGGTTGCTTTTACTGTAGGTTACCGGGTTTTTGGAGATGTTGTTTCAGGGAGAACTGCCTGTTTTGGTGTACTCATTATAGCTGAACTTATTTTTGCACTTGGGTGCAGAAGTGAAAAGGAAAAGGTGCCGCTGTTTTCAAATTTGTATTTGATTATGGCGGTAACAGTTTCATTTACGCTTATGCTGGGAGTGTTTTACCTTCCTTTTGGAGCGGAGCTTTTTTCCGTAACCCCTCCCGGAGGCAGGTTATGGATATTGATTGCAGGCTTATCGCTTATTGAACCTTCTCTGCGTTATTTGTTATGCAGGAAAAAGTAATAAAAATCAGACAAGTGGCATAGCTTTTTATAAGAAAACTTTTAAAATGAGGAGAGATTTTAAATGTCAGCAGAAATAAGAAAATCCACCGTAAAAATAAGCAGACCTGTTTATGAGGGAAGAGGGCAGACGGTATGTCAGGCAGATATTATTGTGCCGGATACCATGCCTGATTGCCTGAAGGTGTTGCAGGTTGAAGGAAAGGCGGTTACGGAAAGCCGTATGATTACGAAAGGGAAAATATCGGTGAGAGGCAGAGTGGAATGTGAAATTCTTTATGTTCCTGAAAATGCCGGAGGGGTACGGTGTATAAACAATTCCATTCCGTTTGCTTACAGCGAAAATGTGGAGGGTGCAGAAGAAAAAATGTTTTTTGAAGCAAACTGTACGGTGAGCCATTTGGAATATCAGCCGGTGAACAGCCGGAAAATAAATGTTAAGGCTGTGGTTGAAGCAGAGGGAAAAATAACCGGAAGCCGTGAAATACAGTTTGTAAGCTCGGTTCAGGGTGAAGGTGCCGAGGTGAAAACAGGTAAGTTTACAGGGAGAAACCGTGTAATATGTAAAAGTGTGGAATTTGACATCAGCGAAAATGTTGCAATGCCCGGAAACGCTGAAACAATTATTAAAGCCGGTGGAGAAATGAAAAACCGGGAGATTAAGATTATTAACAACAAGGTTGTGGCAAAGGGTGATGTTGGAATAGCTCTTATGTACAGGGGTGAAGGCGAAAACATTAATGTTATTACGGCATTGGTGCCGTTTACAGAAATTCTTGATGCGGAAGGAATAAGTGACAGTCAGCAATGGAAGGTTGATTATGAGCTTAAGGAAATTTCTGCGAGAATTGCTGAGACGGAGGGCGGAAAAGAGGCAAGATGCGTGGTTTCCGTTGAGGTACATATATGCAGCGATGAGATACTTGAGTTTGAAGGGGTAACAGACATTTACGGAACCGAAAATGTGCTTGTTCCTCAGAAAGAGGAAATGCAGCTTGAGGGTGAATGTAAAACCCTGAATCAGAAAATTGATATTCGTGAGATTGTGAAAATAAGCGAGGATGCTCCTGCGGTAAACGAAATTTTTGCTTTACAGGTTAAACCCTGTTCTGTGCAATGCATCGGCGGTACAGCAGGAATCAGAACCGAGGGAGAGGTTCAATGTTCACTCACATACATTTCAGATAAAGAGGATGAGCGGGTTCATACGGAAATTTTCAATTTGCCATTTGTTTCAACAGCAGATATGGATTATGACGGAGAACTGAAATCGGTAGTAAAGCCGGGTGTGGGGGAATGGAACAGAAGCGGAAACAACCTTGAACTTTGCATTCCGCTTGAAATTGAGACAATGTGTACAAAAAAAACCAGGACGGAAATTGTGACAGAGGTGAAGGAGTATGAGCAGACCGAAAACGACAGCCCGGCAATGGTGCTTTGTTTTGTGCAGAAGGGGGATTCGGTATGGGAAATTGCAAAAAGATATCACAGCAGAATAAGTGACATTGAACGGGTAAACAAAATCAGCGGTGACGAAATTCAGGAGGGTATGATGCTGCTTATTCCTAAAAAATAGCAAGAAATGAGGGATTAAATATCCCTCATTTCTCTTTTGGTTTAAAGATAAGTGCGATGATAAAACCAAAAACTATAGCAACGGTTATTCCACCTGCGGTGGCGGTAAGCCCACCTGTGAAAATTCCTAAAAAGCCCTGCTCGTTTACGGCTTTTATGACGCCTTTGCAAAGGGAATATCCGAAGCCGGTAAGAGGTACGGTTGCTCCTGCACCCGCAAGCTTTACGATGGGGTCATACACGCCTGCAAGGGTAAGAACCACACCGGAAACAACATAGCAGACCAGAATACGGGCAGGTGTAAGTGAGGTTTTATCCACAAGAAGCTGACCTACGGAACAAAGGAGACCGCCTACTATAAACGCCCATAAAAAGTTCATTTTTTCACCTCCGAAGAGATAAAAACAGCGTGGGCCACACCGGCAATGGACTCACCCTGCTGAC
Source organism: Clostridia bacterium (assembly GCA_045546415.1). GTDB lineage: Bacteria > Bacillota > Clostridia > RUG12999 > RUG12999 > RUG12999. The sequence continues at coordinate 18,608 of JAZQCS010000100.1, forward strand.
AGGAAAGCGGGCTCATAAGTGCACCGGTGGGAACGAATAAGAGGTTTTTTATTTTTCCTTTTTCAAGCATTGGCAGAAGATGTATGGCAAAAACCGAAGCACAGGCTCCCGGTCCGCTTCCGCCGCAATGCTTGTCCTGAGCGTCAATACTGTAAATCAGGCAACCGCAATCCTTATGCCGTGAAGAAATATCAAACCCTTTTTCCAGAAGGAGATGCCGCACAAGGGTTTTGCCAAGCACACCGAGGTCGCCTGTAACAATGAGGTCAATATCCTCAGGGCGCAGACCGGTATCTTTAAAAAAGGTTTCAATGGTATTTGCAGCGGCAGGTGCCATGGCGGCACCCATATTATTGGCGTCAGTTACGCCCATATCGGTAATTTTACCGGTGGTAATATGGGTTATTTTACATTTGCAGGGAGAGGAGGTTATAAGGACGGCACCGGAGGCAGTAACCGTCCATTGGGAGGTGGGAGGTCGCTGACCGCCATATTCAAGAGGAAAACGGAACTGTTTTTCGCTTGAACAAAAGTGGCTGGAGGTAACGGCAATTACATTTCCGGCAAAGCCTCCTGAAACAGCCATACTGCCAAGATGCATGGCTTCTGCCATTGTGGAGCAGGCACCGTATATGCCGTAAAGCGGAATGGAAAGGTCACGGGCGGCAAAATATGTGCTTGTGCATTGGTTGATAAGGTCACCGCCAAACATCATATCTATTTCATTATGAGAAAGCCCGGTTTTTTCCAGAAGGGTGGTAACAGCATTGAACTGAAGTCTGCTTTCGGCTCGTTCCCAGCTTGTTTCACCAAGGTAAGGGTCAGTAAATATTTTATCAAAAAGATGCCCTAAAGGACCTTTGGCTTCCTCGTTGCCGCCTACAGCTGCACCGCACATTATACCCGGGGGATTTTTGAAAGCTACAGTTCTTTCCATTACAGAACCTCCTTAAGAAAATTAAAAATATAATAAACAAGCCCTGCTGCTACAGAGGCAGCGGTGCCGTAAACTATGACGGGACCGGAAATTGTAAAAAGCTTTGCTCCGAGACCCAAAATGAGACCTTCCGAGTGGTATTCAATGGCAGGGGATACAACTGCGTTGGCAAAGCCGGTTATGGGAACCGAAAGCCCTGCTCCGGCGTGTTTTGCAATTTTTTCGTAAATGCCGGGGCCGGTAAAGGTTTGTGCAAGGATTATGAGACTGATGGAAACCCAGGTGGAGGCTAAGGTTTTCTCCAGTCCCATAGAAAGATAAAGCTGACGGAGAGCTTCGCCAAAAAAACATACTGTGCCTCCGGATAAAAAAGCCTTGAGCATATCCTTAAAAAGAGGAGATTTTGGAGAATACTTACTTACAAGTTTGCTGTATTGATGCTTGTTCATAAAACCATTTCCTTTTCTGTTTTTATTATTTTGTCCCCTGAAGTGAAAAATATTACATAAGAGTTTTTTGACAAAATTCACACATAAAAATTGCAAAAATACACAGTTTTGAATAAAAAAATAGAAAAAATTAAAAAAAACACTTGAAAACTACAGCAAAATGTTATATAATAGACTTAGTAATTTTTTTGATATTTATTTTTGGAGGTAATAAAAATGGCAATTAAAAACAGCTATCTTCTCAGCGTTATGTCTGATGTTGAGAAAAGAAACCCCGGCGAACCCGAGTTTCATCAGGCAGTAAAAGAGGTACTTGAATCTCTTGAACCTGTTATTGAGAATCATCCCGAGTTTGAAAAATCCGGTCTTATTGAAAGAATTGTTGAGCCTGAAAGAATGATTTCTTTCAGAGTGTCCTGGGTTGACGACAACGGCAAGGTACAGGTAAACCGTGGTTTCAGAGTGCAGTTTAACTCTGCAATCGGTCCTTACAAGGGCGGTCTTCGTTTCCATCCCTCTGTATACTCCGGTATTATTAAGTTCCTGGGCTTTGAGCAGACATTTAAAAACAGCCTTACAAGTCTTCCTATCGGTGGCGGTAAGGGTGGCTCTGACTTTGACCCCAGAGGTAAGAGCGACGGCGAAATTATGAGATTCTGCCAGGCATTTATGACAGAGCTTTACAGACACATCGGTCCCGATGTTGACGTTCCTGCAGGTGATATCGGTGTTGGTGCAAGAGAAATAGGTTACCTTTACGGTCAGTACAAGAGAATTAAAGGCTGTTGGGAAAATGGTGTACTTACAGGTAAAGGTCTTGAATACGGCGGTTCTCTTATCCGTCCCGAAGCTACAGGCTACGGTGCTACATACTATGCTTGCGAGGTTCTTAAGCACTTTAACGATACAATTGAAGGCAAAACTGTTGCAATTTCCGGTTTCGGTAATGTTGCATGGGGTGTTTGCATGAAGGTTGCTGAGCTTGGCGGTAAGGTTGTTACAATTTCCGGTCCTGACGGTTATGTTTACGATCCTGAAGGTGTTACAACTCCCGAAAAGTTCAACTATATGCTTGAAATGAGAGCTTCCGGTCGTGACCGTGCTCAGGATTACGCTGAAAAGTTCGGTTGTGAATTCCATGCAGGTGAAAAGCCCTGGGGAGTTAAGGTTGATATTTGTATGCCTTGCGCAACTCAGAACGAAATTAATGTTGACGAAGCTAAGAAGATTATAGCTAACGGCACAAAATACTACATTGAAGTTGCTAATATGCCCACAACAGCTGAGGCTATGGAGCTTCTTCGCGGTGAAGGTCTTATTGTTGGTCCTTCCAAGGCTGTTAACGCAGGTGGTGTTGCTGTTTCTGCACTTGAAATGGCTCAGAACTCCATGAGATACAGCTGGTCTGCTGAAGAGGTTGACGAAAAGCTTAAGGGCATTATGACCAACATACACAAGGTTTCTATGGAAGCTGCTGAAGAAAACGGTCTTGGCTACGACCTTGTTGCAGGTGCTAACATTGCAGGCTTTATGAAGGTTGCAAAGGCTATGATGGCACAGGGTATTATCTAAAATTCTATAATAAGAGTGAATCCCCGAAAACTACGGTTTTCGGGGATTTTTTTGGCTATCAGCCGTTCATTCTGAGAAGGGATTTTACAAGACCTTTAAACATAGCCGGCATACGAAGTACCACAATTTTCATAAAAAACGCCTCCTTGAATTAGTTAATATATAATATTCCTCCGGGTGGAAAAAGGTGAAAAAAAGGCTTGCTTTTTAAAAAGCAAGCCCGGTGGCATAAAATGTTTATCTTACTGTAACTAAAAGTTTGATCGCTGTTTTTTGAATGCCGTCAACTTCGATGTCGGTAAATGCAGGGACACATACAACATCGATTCCGGCGGGTGCAAGAAAACCTCTGCAAATTGCGATTGCTTTAATGGACTGGTTAATTGCTCCTGCGCCGATTGCCTGAATTTCTGCCGACTGGTTTTCACGAATAACTTCGGCTAATGCACCTGCTACAGAATTAGGCTTGGAACCTGAAGATACTTTCAGAATCTCCATACTGGGGGGACCTCCTCTTTTTATATCGTATAAGACAAACTTGACTTGATTGACAAAACAATAACAAGTTTTTCTATACCTACTCCTTTTATACTATATTCTCTCTGAAATACAAAAATCCTTCTTTTTTTAAATCAGCAAAATTGCTGAAAAATTCAGCAAAAATTGTGCATAATTAACATATGTTAATGCGGGTGACAGAGGATGGGGCAGAGCCTTCGGTTTTTATTAAAATGCCACTCAGGATACAATTGCCCGAAGCGACCTCAAAACGCTTGTTCATAAGAGTAAGGAAACGGCTTACGGCAATATCCTTATCCACGCCCAGTACAGAATTATACGGACCGGTCATACCTATATCGGTTATATAGGCTGTTCCACCGGGCAGCAGACGCTCATCTGCAGTTTGTACATGGGTGTGAGTTCCGTACACAGCTGTTACTTTGCCGTCCAGATACCATCCCATAGCGGCTTTTTCACTTGTTGCTTCGGCGTGGAAATCCACAATTATTATATCAGCTGAACCTTCAAGACTATCTACGGCAGTTTTTACTGCCTCAAAGGGGCTGTTGACAGGGCTCATATAAACTCTTCCAAGGGCGTTTATTACAGCAATTTTTTTGCCGAGACATTCCTTTACAATTAAACCGCTGCCGGGTGTACCATCGGGAAGATTTATTGGTCGGACCATGGGAAAACCGTCATTCATAAGCCTTGCAGCATCGGGTTTTGAAAAGCTGTGGTTTCCAAGCGTTATAACATCAACTCCGCAATCGATGAGCTTTTCTGCTTTATCGGCAGTTATACCGTTGCCTGTTGCGGCATTTTCACCGTTTGCAATGACAAAATCAACATTATAATCCTGTTTTAAATATTTTAGCTGAGAATACACCATTTCGCAGCCGGGAGTTCCTACAATATCACCTATACATAAAATGTTCATACAAAAACCTCTGTTCTATTTTTATCTATATAGTATTTTACCACAAATTCAGCAGAAATGCAAATTATTTATTAGGGATAATTGCAGGAATATTTCCGGACGATGAAAAATAATAAGGAACCTCCCCGATAAAAACGGCATCTCCGGCAGGAATATCGGTTTCTACTTTTACACTACGACGCATTCCCGGCATTGTAACAAGTATAGTTACTGTGACTTTAAGGTTGAGACTGAAATGGGTCTGATTTATTCCTGCAGAGTAAAAGTCCTTTTCAAAATCTATGAGCACTCTGGAAACAGGGTGCATTTTTATTTTAAGAGGAGCGCCGATTCCTGAAAGAAAAGGAATACCGAGATAATTTGACATGGGAACATTAACGGTACACTGTGTGTCCTCTGTGATGGCATTGTTTATAAGGCTTGTAAGCTCGGCTTTTACAACATTGAGCTTTGCGGAATTTACAGAAGCATAATTCATGCCGGTTTCGGTGTGACTGATGCTGATTATATCGGTCAGAATATTTTCCTTTGAACGAAGATAGTTGCCGGTTACGGTATTTATAGTATCGGTTGCAAGGTAGCGTGCTTTGTTTTCGGCATAGGGGGCGGCAATTATAATAAAGCGGAGCGAGGCAAAGCAAACCAGGGCAAGAATAATAACAAAGATGAAAATAAACCTGAAACCTAAGCTCAGGTGAATTTTTTTGAAAGAGCTGATGTACATAAAAATCCCTCCTGCTCTAAAACACATTATATGAGAAATAAGGAGAAAAAAGCAATAAAAAGGCGAAAAATTTTTTGAAAAAAGATTCCGCCAACAGGGAAAATTCTCTTAAAAACGCATGGTTGACATACAAATGAACATTCGACTTTTTTATACAGCATTATCAGGGGCAGAAAAAACAAGTAATTGGGAAAATGCGGAATAAGGCATAAGGTGGAGTAGTGAAAAAAATGCGATAAAAAAATAAAAAAGTGTTTTCGTGAAGCTTTTCAGGTGTTAGAATGCCTGTGTACCCGAGAAAAGAGGTGCAGACTGTTCCTTTGAACCGGGTATAAATAAAACAGAAAGGATGAACGAAAATGTTCAGAAAAAACATCAGAAACGAAGAAGCTCCGGCAGAAAATATGAATAGTGGCGGAGCGGGCTCCAGAGAAACAGCAATTATTGAAAGCATAATGCGTTTTACCGGGGTTAAAAACATTGATGAACTGGAGGAGGTTGTAAGAGGCGCGGAGGAAATGTCTGACAAGGACAAAAAGACCGAGGATGAAATTCTTTTCGGCGCTGTGAATTCAATCAAAAATAACCGTTCATTTGCGGAAGCCGGAGAGATGGAAAAGAACGAGGACTTTGTGAAAGCGGTTCTTGCGGGATTTTCACCTGACAAGGCTTTTATGCTTGCCAACTTTGACAAGCTTCTTGATGAAGCTTTTGAAGAAGGTGAGAAGCAGGGTAAGCAGAGTGTTGAAGTTAAGAAGGACCGTGTAGGCGAAGAAGGTATGAAAGTTACCGGAGGCTACAAGGCAGAAATTGACCCTGCCAATATGACCATGGAGGATTTAAAGAAAATTAAAGAAAGATTAAGGAAAGGAGAAAGTGTCAGAATATAGCAAAGACACTAAAAAACAAAATGGAAATTAAAATGAATTTAAGCAAATTCGGCGAGGAACTTAATGTTCAGGTATCTGCCGGCAACCCTTCAAGCATAAGAGCTTTTTATGATAAAAACCTTGTGCTTCATACGAAGCCTGTACTGGTACACAGCCAGTTCGGTCAGAAGAGAAATATACCCAAAAACGGAGGTAAGAGAATTGTATTCAGAAAGCTTTCTCCTCTGCCCAAGGCTACAACTCCTCTTACAGAGGGTGTAACTCCCAACGGTAACGATATGACCTGGAGCACCATTGAGGCTCAGCTTGAACAGTATGGTGATTACATTACCGTTTCAGATGTGGTACAGACAACCGGCATTGACAATACTCTTGTGGAGGCAGGAGAAATTCTTGCAATGCAGGCGGGTGAAACTCTTGACGCAGTTTCCCGTGAGGTCCTTAACTCCGGTAACAATGTTCAGTATGCCGAAAAGGGTGATGCAAGATGTGCACTTCGCGGCGGTCTTGAAGAGGGCAACGATTACCTTACTGTTAATGCTATAAAGAAGGCAGTAAGAACTCTTAAGAGAAATAATGCGAAGAAAATTGACGGTTATTTTGTGGCAATTATCCATCCGGATGTAGCATACGACCTTATGAGTGACCCTCTTTGGGAAAATGTAAAGACATACTGCGACCCAAAGGATATGTACAATGGTGAAATCGGCAGACTTCACGGTGTAAGATTTGTTGAAACAAGTGAGGCAAAGATTTTTACAGCGGACGACCTCACCTCCGAGCACAGAAATCTTACTGTTGTTTCTGCTTCAGGTAATGTAATAACTGTTTCCGAAGCAATGAACGAAAGCGATGCGGCTGCTCTTGCAGGTAGAAAAATTCTTCTTTGCGGTGCTCAGTACACCGTTGTTTCAGCATCCAACACAGAAGGTACAATTACAGTTAAGGAGGATATTGAAACAGGTGATATGGCACCTTCCGAAAAAGACATTATATATCCCGGTGAAGCAGGGGCAGAGGGCAGAGATGTTTATTCCACACTTGTTCTGGGAAGCAACGCTTACGGTGTTTCGGAAATTGAAGACGGCGGTCTTAAAAACATTGTTAAGCCTCTTGGCTCAGGCGGTACCGCTGACCCTCTTGACCAGAGAGCAACAACCGGCTGGAAGGCACTTACCACAACAAAAATTCTTGTTGATGAATACATGGTAAGAATTGAATCTGCATCAAGCTACAATAAAGAGTAAAAGGAGAAAATGAAAATGGCAGCTGCAAAGAAAACCAATAAAACAAAGGATACCGGAAGCTATTTTAAAAAGCTTGTTACGGTTACTCTCCTGAAGGATAACAACAACTACAAGGACGATGTTACAATTACATATAACGGCACAAATTACCAGATAAAACGCGGTATACCCGTTCAGGTGCCTATGTACATAAAGCTTATTCTTGAGGATGCCTGCCGTCAGCAGATGTGCGCAGATGCATACAGCGAAAAGCTTAAAGACAATTTTGCCGGCAAAACCGAAAAAATAGGTGATTGAAAACCTGGAAATATAAATTAGGTGTCGGCGGCAGAATTCTGCCGCCGACATATTAAAAAGGAGGATGGTTAATGTGGCAAACGATTATATATGGAGAGATGGAAACGGAGATGCTTACAAGGTGAGCTCTCAGGCAAGTGCGGAGTTCCAGAAGGACTATGTAGACAAGCGTATTGAAGAAATAAAAACTTCCCGGGCAGAGGATATTCTGTTTGATGACGGCGAAAGTCTGCAGAAAAAATTCACCGACGGATCCCTGAAGGGTGAACCCGGCAGAGATGGTGCAGATGGTAAACCGGGAGCTCCCGGCGTTCAGGGAGAGCCCGGAAAAACAGGAGACAGAGGGGCTCAGGGTCCCGTAGGGGCAAAGGGTGATAAAGGTGATAAGGGTGATATTGGTCCGCAGGGTCCCAAAGGACCGCAGGGAGAAAAAGGAGATAAGGGAGACCAGGGTCCACAAGGTGTACCGGGGACAGTTGAAAAAATACCCAGTCACAGCATAACAGAAAAACAGCTTGAGATTACCAGCATTACTGAAAGCACAGAAACGAAGTTTTATCTTGAAGCCAACAAGGTTTATACAAATATTGCAGTAACGGATTTTGATTTTTATTTTCCATCATACGCAAGCATTCCGGACATGAGCATTACAAACCAGATTCTTGTTTATTTTGAAGTGCTGGAAAACGACCTTATTATTTCCTGGCAGACCGATGACGGAGAAGAAGTGCTGTTTACAGACGGTATTGTACCCGATATGCAGGCAGGCTTTTACAGAGTTATTGCTGAGTGGAATCCGAAGGCGGGGAAGTGGGTTGTTGGCGTAATAAAGGACGGTGAATAGAAATGAAGCTTTTCTCTAAGCTTCTTGTTTCCGGAAAAGTAAACCCATTTCTGGAAATTTATGCACTCAGAGGAAGCATTATTGCAGATTTCAGAGAGAATGTATTCTATGTTACCGGGGACACAACACAGAACAGCTGGGGAATAGGATTTGAGCTGAGAAACGGATACACAGCGGAAAAACCGGCCGTTACAGGGCTAAGTACAGGAATAAAGGACGGTATCACCTACTGGGTAAGTGCCAGAACCCGTCCGGCAACTCTCGACTATTACTTTGATGTAAAGAAAAATGGGGTTGTAACCGATACATACAGAATAACATATATTATTTAAAGGAGAGTGTACAGATGTTTTTTGCAAAATACATTGATGAAAAACACATAATGAGATGTCCGCGAAGCGGTTATGTAAACAAAAAGGGTATTTCCAACCTTGAGAAATATTTTTCCAAAAATCCCGATATTGCAAAGGAACAGGGATATATGGAATTGATTGTTACTGACGGAGAAACATCGGGGGAAATTTACTATCGGGTGGAAAACGGCAAGATATACGGGGAGGTGAAGGCAAATGACAGTAAAGACACTTATTGAGCTTGTTGATTCTGTTGCACCGAACAGCTGTTCAAAGGAACAGAAGCTTTATTGGTACAACCAGTGTGAAAGCATAATAAAAACCAAGGCGAAGCCTTCCTTCAGATACCTTGAAACCTTTATGACAGGCGGAGTTGTAAAGTTACCCGACGGTTACGATTCTGAGGATATTGAAGCGGTTTATGTTAACGGCAGGCTTATGGATAAGCTTGATTTCAGAAGCGGTTTTGTAAAAAGAAGCCAGCCGAAAGCAGAAATAGGGATTGTTCTGAGAGAGCATCATACGGAGGTTGTTGAAAAAACCTATGAGGGAGATATCTTCTTTGACGGTGACAAGCTTACCTTACCCGGAAACAGTTTTGACATGGGTGATAAGCTTGAAATTGAATGTCCGCTGTTTAATGGTACTGTTACTGTACTGGGAGCCAACGGTGACGAGCTTTCTGTTAACCGATTGTTTGAAATTAATGACTGTGAGGGGAAGGTTGTGCGTTCTCTTGAAATTAATGTGTTGCTTAATCCGCCATACGACAAGTTATATCTTGATTACATACTTGCTCAGATGGATTACTACAACAAGGATTATGAGGGCTATAACAACAACAGCTATCTGTTCAACGAACTGCTGGATGAACTGATTCGTAAAAACAGCGGAAAAGCACCCGGAACAAAAAGTATGAAAATGTGCGGCATATGGTAAAGGAGGGATGATATGTTACCTGTATTACCTAAGGTTACAAGGCTTCAGCAGAAGAAGATTGCATCCTTCGGAGGCGTTGACCGCAGAGAAGGGGCAAAGGAAAATTGTTTTTCGCTGCTTTACGGTGTAGATAACAAAAACGGCACAACCGTTGAAACGGGAAACCGTTTTATGTGTGCGAATGTAGGGTTTAATGTAGAAAGTGACGATATTCTTTTTGTTGATAATGATTCAAACGGAAAGGATGTTTATACGCTTGGCAAAGGCGGTTTTTACAAAAACGGTACATTATTACCCTTTTTTATGGGTAATAACAGCAAGAAACTGACATGGGTGAGTGAATTTAAAACGGTTGAAATAAATGCGGACGGCAGCTATGCGTGGAACGGGGATTACGAACATACAAAGCTTTTTAAATACGGTGAGTATATTTTTGCTGTTCCGCAGATGCTTGTTACCGACGGCAATAAAACCTATTTCTGGGACAGATTCGGAGCAATGTACATAAAGGGAAACTGCTTTGGCGGATTAGGCAGCAGAATCAGGATAACCACAACCACAATTGCCGAAGAAAGAAAAGTATTAAGAATTTATCCTGCGGGAACTAAGCTTGAGCTTTTTCTGAACGGAAACAAGCAGAGTGGATATTATGTTGTTGAGGAAACGGAAGATGATGACGATTTTTACATAAGGGCGTACACCGATGGAGGTGTGGAAAGAACAAATACCAGGCTGACGGATCTTGATGGTGCACAGTATTACACAGTAGGCTTTAAAATAAGAAATATAGTTGATTTTGTTGATGCTGAGGTTGTGTACAACAGGATATTTGCCGTTGCGGGTAACCGTGTATGGGCGTCTGTTTTATCAAACCCTTTCAGCTTTGACGAGGCTGAAGGAACAGAATCGGATGCCTGGTGGGCGGACACTGAGGACAGCGAAAATTTTACCGCTGTTGCAAGTCTGAATGGAAGAGTTGTGGCATTTAAAAGGAATGCAACCTATGAGGTGTACGGAACGGTGAATCCATATACAATAAAAGATGTAAGCCGGTCCATAGGATGCGTTTGCCGGGAATCGGTGCACGAGGTAAACGGGGTGCTGTTTTTACTGACCGGAGAAGGAGTGAGTGTTTACGGAGGTTCAAAATATGTGAAC
>JAZQCS010000101.1:0-25568 GCA_045546415.1 Clostridia bacterium
CGCTGAAAAAGAATGCTTTGCCTTCAGAAATATCGCCGATATCCTTATTTTCGAAATGCAGAAGCACGGCGCATACCTCTTAAAGGGCGCTGACATCGACAGACTTATGGAGCTTTGTCTTGTTAACAAGAACGGCAAGTACGACATCAATAAGAAGTGGGTTGGAAAGGACGCTGTTAAGTTCCTTGCCGCTCTCGGAATTGATGCTCCCGCAGGCACAAAGCTCATCATCTGCGAAACAGATGCAAACCATCCCTTCGTTCAGGTTGAAATGATGATGCCCGTTCTTGCAATTGTTCGCGTTAATAATATTGACGAAGCAATTGAGCTTGCTTGCAAGGCTGAACACGGCAACAGACACTCTGCACATATTCATTCCAAGAATGTTGATCACCTTACACGCTTTGCCCGTGAGGTTGAAACCACAATTTTTGTTAAGAATGCTCCTTCATATGCCGGTATCGGTGCAGGCGGTGAGGGTCACACAACCTTTACAATTGCAGGACCCACAGGTGAAGGTCTTACCTCTGCTCGTTCCTTTACAAGACAGCGCAGATGCGTGCTTGTTGACGGCTTCCATATTGTTTAGTCCGAAAAATTCAGATTAGACACAGAAAGGAATGTAAAAGATGAAAGCATTAGGATTGATAGAGGTATATAGCTTTTCCACCGCTGTAAGAGTTGCCGACATTGCGGCAAAATCCTCCGGTGTTAAGGTTATTGCCATGGACCGTACCCGTCCGAAAAGTGCTGATGTTCCTGCACCTCTTGTAATGGCGGTTAAGGTTGAAGGCAGCGTTGCGGATGTTCGTGCGGCAGTTGAAGCAGGTACGGAATATGCCAAAGAAACAGGCAGACACATTGTTTCCCATATAATTGCCAATCCCGGTGAAGGTATGGAAAAAATGGCTTATCTTATGGATATAAACAAAGATAAGTTCAATAAAAAGCTTCCTAAAAGTATGTATGAAATTTGCAATAGTGATGTAGAGCTCAAAACCACAGGCGAGGCTATAGGTCTTCTTGAGGTTGACGGTCTTGTTGCATCCATTGAAGGTCTTGACACAATGCTGAAAACAGCGGAAACAAGGCTTGTTCATACTGAAAAGCGTCTTGGCGGACGCCTGGTAACCCTTGTTATGGCAGGTAATGTTTCTGCTATTAAAGCGGCATTGGAAAGCGGCGGTGAAGCTGCTTCAAAGTTTGGTAAGGTTTACGGCGTACAGATTATTCCAAGCCCCCACCCTGAAGTTGTTAAGTTCTTTGATATGGGTGAATAGGCTGACAGGAGATATCCGAAGCGCACCTTAAACATCGTAATATCGGTGTATTTCGGCTTATCATCCTTGCAAGGCGTCAGCCTTGCTTCGTCTTTCGCACCAAAATCCCCCGGAAATTTCATCGGTTTAAGGTCGGGGAATTTTCAAAAAGGACATTTTAGGCTTATGCGAGGCAAAAACGCAGGTAATCCTGACGGATTCAGCAAATGCAGATGCAGTTTGTTAGTATTTTAATGTGGCAGAAAAGAAAATGAACCTTTGAAAATTGAGGTTCAGATAACACCTGTCACCCTGAAAGCGAGGCAACATATCTATGTATGATGTAAAGGCTATTGAAGAAATAGTGTTAAAAACCATAAATGATATGAACAAGGGCGGAGACGACCAGATAAAGGTTGGCGTTTCTCAGCGCCATGTTCATTTATCAAGAGAAGACCTTGACACCCTTTTCGGTAAAGGCTTTGAGCTTACAAAGTTTAAAGACCTTATGGGCAGAGAGTTTGCTTCCAATGAGTTTGTAACTCTTGTTGGACCCTCTCTTAAGGCTATTGAAAAGGTAAGAGTTTTAGGTCCTGTAAGAAAGGATACTCAGGTGGAGATTTCCCGTACGGATACCTTTGTACTTAAGGTAAGCCCTCCTGTCAGACCGTCGGGTCAGGTGGAAGGTTCTGAAAAGCTTGTGCTTGTAGGACCTAAAGGTAGTGTGTATCTCCAGAAGGGTGTAATTATTGCTAACCGTCATATCCATCTTACTCCCGAATACGCACAGAAGCATAACATTGCTGACGGTGATTATGTTGATGTGCTTGTTGAAGGTGAAAACCTTAAAGCAACAAAGTTTTTTGATGTTCAGGTAAGAGTAAGAGATGATTTCAATGTGGAAATGCATATTGATACAGACGATGCCAATGCGGCAGGTCTTAAAAACGGTGCAAAGGTTACAATACTGAAAAAATCTTAAAAACATAATGCGAAACCCACCAATTAAAGGTGGGTTTTGAAAGATAGAGGTGATCCCTGATGTTTGCTCTTGAAAGGCAAAAACGAATTACCGCAATTCTTGAAACAGAGGGTGCTGTCTGGGTAAGTAAGCTTAGCACAGAGCTTGGCGTTACTGAAGAAACTATCCGTCGAGACCTTGAAAAGCTTGAAAAACAGGAACTTCTTGTGCGTACACACGGTGGCGCTGTACCTATTGACGAGAGTACATACGAGCTTTCTCTTGAAACCCGTAAACGCACAAATGTAGATGTAAAGGAAAAGCTTGCCAGAGAGGCTGTACAGTTTATTGTTCCCGGAGACATTATTTTTCTTGATGCATCAACTACCACCTTCTATATGGCGAAGGAGCTTAAAAAAATGGCGAATGTTACAGTTGTAACCAATTCTCTCAGAGTTATAAATGAGCTCAGCGGCCACGAAAATCTGAAGGTCATAGGCATAGGCGGCATAGCAAGCCATAACCAGTCCTTTGTGGGAAGCCTTGCAGAAACTCTGGTGGAAAACAGTTTTTTTGCAAACAAAATGTTTTTCAGTAGCAAGGGTGTGGATTCCGAGGTTGGAATTCTTGAAAGCAATGAACAGGAATGTGGCATTAAAAAGAAAATGATGGAAAATTCCAGACAGAAGTTTTACCTTTGTGACAAATCAAAAATCGGAAGAGTAGGATTTGTTAAGCTTGCACCATTTGAAAAAATTGATTATTTCATTACCGAGGCAGATCTTGACAGCAGCTGGCAGGAAAAATTTGCAGAAAACAAGGTTGAAATAGTTAAAGTAAATGAAGAAAACGAATAGAATTTATCCGGGGAGATTCCCCGGATTTTTTTATGTGAATTTCGAAAATATTTCGTGGCCAAAACAGTTGACATATAAAAAAACTTATGTTAGAATTAGGGAAAAAGGAGTGATACAGATGGAAACCTTAAAATTTGACCTTTCAAAAAAAGCAGGGGCTTTTAAAATGATGAACTGTGTGAATAACGGACCGGTTCATAGAAGACATACAGATAGCCAGAAAAGAAGTAATTTTAAAGCCTATATGGAGGCAAGAATCCCCTATGCCCGCAACCATGATGCAGCTTTTTTTGCAACCTATGGCGCTGAACATACTGTTGATATAAATGCAGTTTTTCCGGATTTTGATGCAGATCCCACATTGCCTGAATCTTACGATTTTACCATTACCGACGAGTACACTCTTGTAACCCTTGATGCCGGAACAAAAACCTTTTACAGACTTGGTCAGAAAATTGAACACCAGATAAAAAAATACGGCACAATTCCCCCAAAGGATTTTAATAAATGGGCTGTTATATGCGAGCATATTATCCGCCACTTTACCGAAGGCTGGGCGGACGGTATGACCCTTGATATGCCTTATTGGGAAATATGGAACGAGCCAGACCTTGATGAGGACGATTGCACTAATAAACGCACCTGGGGAGGCACAAAAGCGCAGTTTTTTGACTTGTATGAAATTACCGCCAAGCATCTGAAAGCTTGCTTCCCTCACCTTAAAATAGGCGGTCCCGCTCTTGCGTGGAGAGAGGATTGGGCAGAGGATTTCCTTTGTGAAATGCAAAAGAGAAATGTGGAAATTGATTTTTTCTCATGGCATATTTACACCGTTGAGCCGTGTTATATGATGGAGAGAGCAAATAATATCCGCAGAATGTTGGATAAATACGGCTATGAACACGCTGAAAGCATATGTAATGAATGGAACTATGTTAAGGACTGGGGTGACGGTTTCGTTGATACCATACGTAACATTATCGGCATAAAGGGCGCGGCTTTTACCATGGCGTGCATGACCTCCTGTCAGCATGGACCTGTAGATATGCTTATGTATTACGATGCCCGTCCGTGCACCTTTAACGGTTTGTTTGATTTCTATACACTTGGTACCCGTAAGGGCTATTATCCCTTCCTTTGGTACGGAAAGCTTTACGATATGGAGGCAGAGGTGTTGTGCGAAAATAATATTCCGGGCATTTACACTCTCTGCGGTGTGGATAAAGAGGGAAAAACCACCTCTGTAATTACATATTATACCGATACGGAAAACGCGGCCGACAGCAATTTTGAGGTGGATTTCGGCAGAAATGGTGAATATGAAATATACCTTGTGGATGAAGAACATAACGGTGAGCTTGTAAAAACAACCGCTGACCTTACCTTTACAATGAAACCTAACAGTTTTATAATGATAAAAGAAAAATAAATTTTGAGGCTTGCAGTAATGCAAGCCTTTTTTTATGAATATATTATAAAAGGAAAATGTGTTGAAAGGAATTGTATATATGGGAGAAAATACCATTCATAATGTTATTATGGAAAGCCGTAAAAAAATATCGGTGTCTGCCGTAGAGGATATGGAATGCTTTGATGACGGTAAAGTAGTGGTTTATACATCAATGGGGATAATGGTAATTACCGGGAAAAATTTCCATATGAACCGCCTGAGCCTGGATACCGGAGAAATTGTAATTGAAGGGGATATTGACAGCGTGGTTTACGAGCAGGCAAAAGTTAACGAAAAGAAGGGCTTTTTTGCAAAGCTTCTGAGCTGAAAGGAGAAGAGCTATGACAGGAAGTAAAGAATGCACAGCGCTGTTTATAAGCTGTATACTCGCAGGCTTTCTGGCAGGATTCCTTTTTGATGTTTGCCGGGCATTCCGCATAGGCTTCAAACTGAAAAAGGCAGTACCCTTTGCGGATATTCTTTTCTGGATAGCCGTGGTGGTTGTATGTTATAAAATAATTTTTACGGCAGGAGACGGACAGCTCAGAGGCTTTTGCTTTGCAGGTATTGGCGGAGGTGCACTTGTTTATATTCTGTGTTTCAGTAAGGTGCTGGGGAAATGGATGGTGTTGTCTGTAAGGTCATTAAGAGCTGTTTTTATGTGGTTTATATGTCCGGTAAAGTCTTTTTTTGAAGGAGTATGCGCGAAAATTGGCGGAATTGTGCAAAACTTACAAAAAAACAGAAAAATTTTTGGCAAAAAAACACTTGAAAAAACTGAAAAAATAGTGTAATATGATATAGGTAGATTTATACCCATCAGTATGTAAAGGAGAAGGTCGATGAAACTTAAGTTTGCACCGCAAAAGTTAATATTTACCGTTTTTTTTGTTGCGTTTGTAATTTATGCGGTTGTTACAATGGTTTCTCAGGCTGCGCAGATAAGAGACGGCAAGCAGATTCTTGAAAATCAACAGCGTCAGTATGCACAGGAAGAAAGACGGGCTCTTGAACTTGATGAGGAAACTTCAAAAATCGGAACGGATGAGTTTATTGAACAGCAGGCAAAGGAAAAGCTTGGCTATGTCAAGAGCAACGAGAAGATTTTTTACGATAAGGCACAGTAGTGGGGAATAGCCTGTAAACTGAGCCTTAACTTTTTCGGTTTTTACCAAGGAGGAAATTTGAGTATATGTCCATCGAAACAGGTAAAATTGTAAACGGAAAAATAAAAAGCATAGCACCCTTCGGTGCTTTTGTTGAAATGGAAGATGGAGCAACCGGTCTTGTACATATTTCGGAGGTGGACTCCAACTATGTAAAGGATATTAACGAGCACCTTACCGTTGGTCAGGAGGTTAAGGTTAAAATTCTTTCAGTCGATGAAAAAGGAAAAATTAACCTTTCCATTAAAAAGGCAGTCGCTCCTGAGCCTAAGCCTCAGCCAAAGGCTAATCCTGCCTCCGCGAGAAACGGAGGTGAAACCTGGACAAAGCCTAATCCCGGACCTATGAATTTTGAGGATATGCTTTCCAGGTTCAAACAGGAAAGTGACGAAAAAATACAAAAGCTTGAACTCACTAAAAAAACCTCACGCAGAGGCGGAGGCGGCAGAAGATAAATTTTTAAAGCCCGTACCAAAAGGTACGGGCTTGTTTTTATACGTTGAGATAATTTTTAATGTTGTTGTAGGAAATGTTTTCAACTATTTTTCCTGCAATGCTCATATCATCGGGGAATTCACCGCGTTCAATAAGGTCACCGATGAAGTTGCAAAGAATTCTTCTGAAATATTCGTGGCGTGGATAGGAAAGGAAGCTTCTGGAATCGGTAAGCATACCTACAAAATTGCCAAGTAAACCTGTGCTTGCAAGGATTTTGAGCTGTTCCTCCATTCCTTCCTTGTGGTCAAGGAACCACCAGCCGCTGCCAAGCTGAATTTTGCCTTTTGCTTCAGTTCCCTGAAATGCACCCATAATGGTGGTCATTTTGTAGTAGTTTGCAGGAGTAAGTGTGTAAAGAATTGTTTTCGGAAGCTTATTTTCGCTTTCCAAAGCATCAAGCAACTGTGCAAGCTTTGCTGCAGTTGATGCTTCGCCGACAGCATCAAAACCGGTATCGGGACCAAGCAGCTTAAACATTCTTGTGTTTACATTTCTTATTGCCCCAACATGAAGCTGCATTGCCCAGCCAAGCTCGTGATATTTTTTTGCAAGCATATAAACAATGTATGTAGCATAAAGGTCAGCATCCTGCTGAGAAATCTTTTCGCCTGCAAGGAACTTTTTAAGTACATTGTCTGCACCTGCTTTATCAACTCCTTCAAAGGGAAGCATTTCAAAAGCATGGTCAGAAATTACACAACCCTGACTGTTAAAGAAATCCGCTCTCCCGTAAAGCCAGTTTATTACATCGTCAATGCAGGTAACCTTACCCATTCCTTCAAGGTATTTGTCAAAGCCTTCATTTTCAATGTGTATTGCCTTGTCGGGACGGAAGGTGGGGCGTACGCTGCAGGGGAAGCTTTCGTCAGCGTTAATTGCAATGTGATATTTAAGGTCATCTGCAGGGTCGTCGGTTGTACATATCACCTTTACATTGGAGCTTAAAATAAGCTGCCTTGCAGACATTGTTTTAAGCTTTTCACAGGTAATATCCCATATTTCCTTTGCTGTTTCCGGACAAAGAGGCTTGTCAATACCAAAGAAACGCTTGAGTTCAAGGTGAGTCCAGGTGTAGAGCGGGTTGCCTACAAGGGAAGGCATTGTTTCTGCCCATTTTTCATACTTTTCGTAGTCGGTTCCGTTGCCGGTAATGTATTTTTCATCTACACCGTTGGAACGCATTGCACGCCACTTGTAATGGTCTCCGTAAAGCCATACCTGAGTGATATTTTCGTACTTTTTATCCTCGCTTATTTCTGCGGGAATAAGGTGACAATGGTAGTCAATTATAGGCATTTTTGCCGCATAGTCGTGATAAAGCCTGGCAGCGGTTTCTGTGCCTAACATAAAGTTGTCGTTCATGAATTTCATAATATATCTCCTTAAAAATTAAATTCCGTCGTAAGTGTTTTCTTCCTGCTGTTCACCGGAGTTTCCGGAAACATTCTCAGGAGTGTTCTCAGGTGCGGGCTGAACAGTTTCGGGGACCTGGGTTTCCGGGGGTACTGTTCCCTCTGCAGGTTCTGTGGAGGCAGGGGTTTCTACAGGCTTCGTGCCGTGAACCTCAATTCGGTTGATGGGCTTGTAAACACTGCGGTGAAGATATTCACGGCTTATAAGCTCATCCTTTTTATAAATGTTTTTGTATGTGTCAACAGTAAGACCGATTGTGCCTTTTTCAATAACCTGAACTGTGCCGGCATCAAGAGTTTCGTCCTCGCGGATTGTTGTGCCCGGTGCCGAGCTGCCTACGGTTATGTTTTCCATAACAACTCTTATGTCAGGGTCAGGCTTTTTACCTAAGAATTTTACAACAACCTCACCGTTAATAACCTTTGCGGAAATTTTCATAGGCTCGTTTGTGTTGTTTTTGAAACGGAAATCAAGCTCACCTTCATAAACAGTTGCGTCCTGACCGTAAGGAACATAGCCTACAATATACATATGGTTACGGCGCTTTACAATTTCAAGGTTTCCTTCCAGAGCCGCACAGTAAAGTGTGGAGGAAAGCTGACAAATACCTCCGCCTATACCGTCCTCGTGACCTTTTGAGGTGAAGATGGTGGCAGGAAGGTAGCCTGTAGCGGTGGTAACTGCACCAATAACCTTGTTGTAGGAGAAAATTTCGTCAGGATTAAGGATTGTTCCGTCTACGCTTTTACAAGCCACAGCAACATTTGTACGGCGGTTGTAGGAGCTTCCTGCAAGGGATGATTTGTACTGAGAAATAACTTCAGGGAACAAACCGGTTTCGTCAATTTTTGAACTGCCGGGTTCTGTAACCTCAAGCTCAAGAGTGTAAACCCCTTTTTCCGGGTCGGTATCAAGAAGCTTTTCAAGGTCCTCTTTTTTGAATTTGTAACCCTTTTTGGCTTCCATAATGTAGCCTTTGCCGTCAATAACCTCATAACCGGCATCGCTGGGACCTTTGCATATATCGGCATAAACCTTATCAACATCCCATGGCTGAGGGTCGATGGGAACAAGCTCAACGCCTATCTGACCGGATTTTCTGCTTTCAAGAAGGGCTGTAATTTCTTTTTCAATTACACCGCGGTCAATTCCCGTGCCGGATTTACCTGGCGTGAGCTCAAGCTTATCGTCCACAATGGCGTAGGAGTTTTCAATAACTGTGCAGCCAATAGCCTGCGAGTAGGTGAGAACATAATCCGAAACTTGTTCCGGGTCCACCTTTGTTTCTACCTTTATATCTGCTTTTCCGCGGCTTATGTTAAAGCAATCCGCCACTCTGCTGAAAATGTTGCCGGTTTTTCCGTACTCACCGGCTTTTGTAACAGCTTCTTCAATGGCATATTCAACTTCAAATTCCGCAAAGTTTGCTTTGGTACGGTTGTCATCCATAATAAGCTCAATGACATTTTTGTCAAGTGCTTCCATTTCGGCCTCAATCTTGACAATTGCGTCCTCTTTGCTGCCGCTGACATCAATGCCCTCAACAGTAACTCCTTTGGCAATGGTATCGGTGCTTCCGCTGCCATATCTTGAAACCAGATATGTACCGTATGCACTGAGCACAGAAACCACGGCAACCAGAACGGCAATTACCGGAACAAAAACCTTTGCTGATTTTTTTGTGTTAGCCTGAACTTCTTTTTTGTTCTCCATAGAGTTTGTTACCTCACATTTTTATATTAATGAAACTAAGTGTACTATACATATGATATTGTATAATCTTTTCAAGCAAATGTCAATATAAAGATTATTACATTTGTATTAAACTTTTAAAAAATTTTTGAATATATTCGGTCAAGTATAACTGCGGTTTCGGCGCGGGTCAGATATCCTGACGGATTAAGCTGTCCTGCACCGTCTCCGGTTATGTAACCGTTCTCAATAAGCAATGAACAATAGCCGGCATTTTCAGGGCTTATAAGTCCGCTGTCATAAAAGGCTTCAAGGCAGGAAACATCCGGGTTTTCGGCAAACCCAAAACGCTCAAGAAGAAATCCCGTAAGCCTCATGGTTTCCTCGCGGGTTACCGCATCATCCGGGTGAAAGCCACCATCGGGGTGGTCTTTCAGAATTCCAAGAGCCTTAAATGCCGCGGAGCTTTCGTAATAGTAGCTGTCCGCAGAAACATCCGGATAGGAAATCAGACCGCTTCCGCCTATTTTAAAAATGCGGTGGAGCAGAGTGCAGAGCTCTGCTCTTGAAACATAGCTTCCGGGGGCATAGGTGTGGGGTGCAACACCTTGAATTACCCCTTTTTCAGCAAGACGGTAAACAGCACCCTGTGCCCAGCCGTAATCGGATAAATCGTAAAAGGACAAGGAGGAGGCGTTGGTAACCGTTGCTGACATTATAAGTGTTATTAAAAGAATTGTTATTGATTTTCTCATTGCTCATTCTCCGGATATTGCAAAACCAGGTCACCCAGCACCCTGGCAGAATCAGGCTTTGCAATACGCTTTATGGAATTCCTTATTTCGTCAAGTCGCTGAGGAAAGCGGAAAAGCTGGTCAAGAGCATCGGAAAGCCCGTAGTTTTTGGTGACATATATGCCAAGTCCGTTGTTAACCAGAAATTCCACATTTTTTGCTTCCTGACCGGGTATGGGGTCGACGAATATCATAGGAACATTTTTTGCCAGAGCCTCTGTGGTGGTTAAGCCTCCCGGTTTTGTTATTATCAGGTCGGAAGCATCAAGGAATTCATCAACATTATCCACAAATCCGAAAATTTTAACATCCTTTTTCAGAATTTTTCGGGATAGATTTGTTTTTGCCCTTTTGTTGTTTCCGCACACAATGGCAATCTGAAAGTCATACTCAAGACGGTCAAGAATTGAGACCGATTCGGAAATGTTGCCGTACCCCATACTTCCCATCATAAGAAATATGAGTGGTTTTTCCGGGTCAAAGCCGAGTTTTTTCTTTGCTTCCGCGGGGTCCTGATGTTGGGAGTATTTAAGATTCAGCGGAATACCTATAGGTAAAAGCTTTTCTCTTGGAATTCCGCGGTTGGTAGCCTGACGGATAAGACCTTCATCTGCAATGACATAATAATTCAGGTTGGTGTCCTCCCAATGGGGATGGATTGTATAATCGGTAACAATGCCCACCGTAAAAACATCAACTTTTCCCTTGCGTTTGAGCCGGGTCATAAGCTGACCACCGAAAACATGGGTACATATTACTGCATCAATATGATATTCGTTGATAAACTCAGTTATTTTTTTGCCGGCAAGCTTGTTTATTTTATCCATCAGATTGCATATGCCGGCGGTATTGTTTTCTTCAAGCTCATACAATGAGCCAAACAGCTTCGGAGTTTTGGAAATTGAAAAGCTGTAAACCTCCGAAACGGTTTTACCAAGCATTTTGTTTATATATCCGTAAACATCCAGTATATATGTTTTTGCTCCTTGCTGTGTAAGGTAGTCATTAACAGCTCTTGCACAGGTGTTGTGACCGCCTCCGGCAGTTACGGATAAAAACAGAATATTCATTAAAGTTACTTCCTTTCATTTTGCTGACCGTATTCGTTAATCAAAAAAACTTGTCTGTTCGGTACCGCTGTCGCTGCCTTTAAGACGCTGACCTGAAGCAGGAATGCGGTTTGAACGGTATTCACTTTCGTTTTCAAGAGTGCAGCCTTCAAGGGGCATTGCCTTTTCCAGGAATTTATCTCTCTTGGAAAGGTATACCTGAACACCGTGGGTGTCCCTTTTGGCTTTAGATGCCACAAGGGCGGTGTTTATAATAAGAGCCCTTCCACCACGGCTGAACATTACCATTTCGCAGTCTGCAGGAGTATGGAACATTCCGCAGCAGGGTGACTTTGTGCTGAAAGCAGCAGTAAGCTTGCGTCGGTTGGTTTTTGTGGCGTAGCCTGCCATATCAACCTTGGCAATTTTTCCATTTTCAAATGCAAATACCATATAACCGTCATACTTTGAAACAACAGCCATATGTATAATTTTTTCACCGGCCTCCATGCCCAGAAGATTGGGCAGATAGTCGCCAAAAGCACTTGCCTTGCATTCTGCAAGCTCGTGGATACGGTATTTGTAAACATCTCCGCGGTCAGAGAACAAAAGCACATCGTCACGGTTGGAGGCTTCTGCTTCGCAAAGAATTTCGTCACCCTCCTTGAGCTTCTGCTCGGAAGCGGCACGAAGGGAAACGAGGGTAATTTTTTTAAGATAGTTTTCACGGGTGAAGAACATCCGGACACGGTAATCCTCAACCTCAGCGGTTTCGTTAACAGTTTCAATGTCCTCTTCCATAAGAAGGTCGGTTTTACGGTCACTTCCGTATTTTTTGGAAATTTCAGAAAGCTGGTTAATTATAACCTTTTTAACCTCCTTGTCAGAGGAAAGAATGCGTTTCATTTCCTCAATATCCGCAATGAGCTTTTCAATTTCGGCTGTACGCTTTAAAATGTACTCTTTGTTCAGGTTGCGAAGCTTGATTTCAGCTACATATTCCGCCTGGACCTTGTCAATATCAAAGCCCTTCATAAGGTTGGGGATAACATCGGCTTCAACCTCGGTGGTGCGGATAATTGCAATTGCCTTGTCAATATCAAGGAGAATTTTCTTAAGACCCTGAAGCAGATGAAGCTTGTCGGATTTTTCGTTGATATCAAACTCAAGACCGCGTTTTACACAGCTTATACGAAAACGCGACCACTCTGCAATAATATCCTTGACACCAAGCACCACGGGACGGGAATTCACGAGAATATTGAAATTACAGCCGAAGGAATCCTCAAGAGGTGTAAGCTTGAACAACTTGGCCATAAGCTGTTCGGGGTTGGTATTTTTGCGGATATCTATGGTTATTTTAAGTCCGTTTAAATCTGTTTCGTCACGGATATCGGTAATTTCCTTAACCTTACCGGTTTTTACGCATTCGATGATTTTGTCGCGGATAGCTTCAATTGTGGTGGAATAGGGAATTTCGTAAATTTCTATGCAGGAATTTTCTTTGTCGTAGCGGTATTTTGAACGAACCTTGAAGCTTCCTCTGCCGGTGCTCATGATTTCATCAAGAGAAGCTTTGTTATAAACAATTGTACCACCGGTGGGAAAATCGGGAGCAATTATGTGCTCAAAAATATCCGCTTTTTCGTTTTTCAGAAAGGCTGCTGTACCGGCACAGACCTCACGGAGGTTAAAACTGCATATTTTACTTGCCATACCAACTGCAATACCTTCGTTGGGATTAACCAGAATGTTGGGGAAGGATACGGGCAGAAGAGTGGGCTCCTGCATGGTGTTGTCGTAGTTATCTACAAAATCAACGGTGTTTTTGTCAATATCGCGGAAAATTTCGGTACACACCTGCTCAAGCTTTACTTCGGTGTAACGGGGTGCGGCATAAGCCATATCCGAAGAGTATTTTTTACCGAAGTTACCTTTGGAATCCACAAAAGGAACAAGAAGAGACTCGTTTGCACGGGCAAGACGGACCATGGTTTCGTAAATTGCTGCATCCCCGTGAGGATTCAGCTTCATGGTCTGACCCACAACATTGGAGGACTTGGTTTTGGCTCCGTTTATAAGCCCCATTTTGTACATGGTGTAAAGAAGCTTTCGGTGGGAAGGCTTGAAACCGTCAATTTCAGGAATTGCACGGGACACAATTACACTCATGGCATAGGGCATATAGTTGGTCTCTAAGGTGTTGCATATTTTCTGTTCTATTATTTTTTCTTCTATGATAACCGGAACTTCCGGCTCTTTTTTCTTTTTTGCCATTTGTTTGCACCTCTCTTTTTATGGGTTATTCAACATCAAGCATTTCCATGTATTTGGAACCGTTCTCGGCAATGAATTCCTTACGGGCGGCAAGGTTTTCACCAAGAAGCACATCAAACATCTGCTCGGTTGCTTCAGCATCCTCAGGGGTTACCTGAATGAGTCTGCGTGTTGCAGGATTCATGGTACTTACCGACATCATATCCGGGTCGTTTTCGCCAAGACCCTTTGAACGGTGGACGGTACATTTTCCGCCTATGCTTTCAACAATATCGTTTTTCTCTTTGTCTGTGTAAGCAAAGAAGGTTTCGTCCTTTGTTCTTATTTCAAACAGGGGAGACTCGGCAATGTAAACATAACCCTGTTCAATAAGGGTGGGGGTAAGTGCGTAAATCATGGAAAGTATAAGGGTGCGTATCTGGAAACCGTCCACATCTGCGTCGGTACAGATAATAACCTTGCTCCAGCGCAGGTTGTTTATATCGAAGGTGTTTAAATCCTTGTTGTGCTTGGATTTTATTTCAACACCGCAGCCCAGAACTCTCATAAGGTCGGTTATAATGGGGCTTTTGAAAATTTTATCGTAATCCGCTTTAAGACAGTTGAGAATTTTACCTCTTACGGGAATAACCGCCTGGAATTCGCTGTTACGGGCAAGCTTAACAGAACCCAATGCAGAGTCGCCCTCCACAATGTAAACTTCACGGCGGGTTATATCCTTGGTGCGGCAATCCACAAACTTTTCAACGCGGTTTGCAATGTCAATTTTTTCCGAAAGCTGTTTTTTTATGTTCAGCCTTGTTTTTTCGGCAGATTCACGGCTGCGCTTGTTAACAAGCACCTGATTGGCAATTTTTTCCGCATCAAGCTTGTTCTCAATGAAATACACCTCAAGATTCTGCCGCAAAGTGGAAGTCATGTAATCCTGAATAAACCTGTTGTTAATTGCTTTTTTTGTCTGGTTTTCGTAGCTTGTAAGGGTAGAAAAGGAATTCACCACCAGAATAAGGCTGTCCTGAACATCCTGGAAGGTTATTTTAGCTTCGTTTTTGGTGTATTTGTTGTTGTCCTTCAAATATTTGTCAATGGCAAATGCAAATGCATTTCGTACAGCCTTATCAGGCGCACCACCGTGCTCAAGCCAGCTTGAGTTGTGGTAATACTCAATGGCATTTACCGAATTGTTGAAACAAAATGCCACATTCATTTTAACTTTGTATTCGGGCTTGTCCTCGCGGTCCTTACCTCTGCTCTCGGAAGCGAAGGAGTGAATTGCGGTAAGGCTGCTTTCACCCGAAAGCTCTTTTATATATTCGTTGATACCGTCATTGTAAAGGTATTCGTAAATTTCCATGCCGTCCTCGGTTTCGTTATAAAGCACAAATTTAAGACCGGCGTTTACAATTGCCTGCTTTTTCATAACGGTCTGGAAATATTCAAGGCTTACGTTTATGTCGGTAAAAACCTCAATGTCAGGCTTCCA
Organism: Clostridia bacterium; assembly: GCA_045546415.1. Taxonomy (GTDB): domain Bacteria; phylum Bacillota; class Clostridia; order RUG12999; family RUG12999; genus RUG12999. The sequence continues at coordinate 14,900 of JAZQCS010000101.1, forward strand.
TTTTATACGGGACCCGGTTTTTTTGCCTTTAACCTCGGTTTTCTGTAAACCGCCTATGTTTTCGCCTTTTTCAAAGTGAAGGTCATAGCGGAATCCGTCGCGGGTAACGGTAACATCCATATATTCCGAGGAATACTGTGTGGCGCAAGTGCCGAGGCCGTTAAGACCCAAACTGAATTCGTAGTCGCCGCCGTCGGTATTCTGATATTTACCGCCTGCGTACATTTCACAGAACACAAGCTCCCAGTTGTATCTGCCCTCGCGCTCATTGAATTCAAGAGGTATACCTCTGCCGTGGTCGATTACCTCAATGGATTTGTCAAGATATTTTGTTACTTCAATAACATTGCCATAGCCTTCCCGGGCTTCATCAATGGAGTTTGAAAGTATTTCAAAAACGGCATGCTCACAGCCCTCCAAACCGTCCGAACCGAAAATAACCGCAGGGCGTTTTCGTACACGGTCCGCACCTTTAAGTGAGGAGATACTGTCGTTACCGTAGGTTTTTGTTTTTCCTGCCATTTCACTACCTCTTTCTCTGTATATTATAATAGTATAATAAGCCTATAATATTCTATAATATATAATACAACAAAAAGTTCAAAATGTCAATAAAAAAATCTTTACAAACCACAATATATATTGTATAATATAAGTATAAATTACAAATTTATACAAAATGAGGCGATTTTTGGTGTTTAAAAACATTTTATTTGACCTGGACGGCACAATCACCGATTCATATGAGGGCATTGTAACCTCTCTGGAGTATGCTCTGGAAAGGAATGGAATAACTCCGAAAAAGGATGAGGTAACCCGGCGTAGCTACATAGGACCTGCTCTTGCTTATTCCTGTCAGCACCTTTACGGCACAGACCGTGAGCTTACCGACAAAATTGTTGCGGATTACCGGGAGGTTTACCGTGGCGGAAATATGTTTATGGTACGGATTTATGACGGAGTACCCGAAATGCTTGAAGCCTTGTTGCAGGCCGGCAAAAGAATGTTTGTGGTGACTTCAAAACCTGAGGAATTTGCTGTGGCAATTCTTAAAAAAATAGGTCTTGCAGGGTTTTTTGAAAAAATTCAGGCGCCTTCCTTTAAAACCTGTGAAATGGGCAAGGAGGGGCTCATAAAAGAGGTTATGGGAGAGTTCGGGCTTGAGCCTTCGGAATGCCTTATGGTAGGGGATACCCGTTTTGACATTGAAGGCGGAATAAAAGCCGGAGTAAAAACTCTTGGTGTAACCTACGGATACCCCGATGAGGGAGATTTTGTGAAAGCTGATTATACGGTAAGCCATCCGTCGGAAATTGAAAGCATTGTTCTTGGCGGTATACGTAGTGTGGAGGTACGGACAATAACCGAAAAGGTTGCACAGCTGTGTAAAAATGCCAATTATTTTCTTAACCCGGATATTGAAAATGCTCTGAAAAAAAGCCTTGAGAAGGAGACTAATCCAACGGGCAGAGGCATTCTTGAAACAATAATTGAAAATGCGGAAATTGCCCGTGAAAAAAAGGTTGCAATATGCCAGGATACCGGTATGGCACTTGTTTTTGCTGAGGTGGGTCAGGAGGTGCATATAACCGGTGGAACGGTTACCGATGCAATAAATGAGGGAGTCAGAAAAGGCTACACGGAGGGGTTCTTGCGAAGCTCGGTGGTGGAAGACCCTCTTCGCAGGAAAAACACCGGGGATAACACTCCTGCAATTATTTATTATGATATTGTGCCCGGTAACAAAATGAAGATTACGGTTCTTCCAAAAGGTTTCGGTAGTGAAAATATGAGTGCTGTTAAAATGCTCAAGCCTTCAATGGGAGAGGAGGGCGTAAAGGATTTTGTGGTGGAAACGGTTAAAAACGGCGGACCTAACCCTTGCCCGCCGGTGGTTATAGGCGTGGGAATAGGAGGCAGTATGGACAAGGCTGCCCTGCTTTCCAAAAAAGCCCTTGAAAGAGGCATAGATAAGCCGAATTCCGACCCTTACTATGCCGATATGGAGAAAGAGCTTCTTGAAAGAATAAACGGTCTGGATATAGGCCCGGCAGGACTTGGCGGATTAACCACCGCACTTGGTGTAAACATAGAAACATATCCCACTCACATAGCCGGATTGCCGGTTGCGGTTACCGTAAGCTGTCATGTAACCAGGCACGCCTGTGGAGAAATTTAAAAAAGTAAAAAAAACCACTTGTATAAAACGATTTTTTCTGATATAATGGAATAAATAGACAAAATATGAATTTTTTATTTTATAACGGAGGGAAGAATTATGAGCAAAGGAAAGAAAATTCTTGTTGTTGATGACGAAAAAAACATTCTCGACATTATAGTGTTCAACCTTAAAAATGAAGGCTATGAAACTGTAAGTGCAGGAGACGGTGAGGAAGCGGTTAAGATGCAGAAAGAACATAACCCTGACCTTATTCTGCTGGATGTAATGCTTCCTAAAATGGACGGCTTTACGGTTTGTAAAACCATCCGTACTTATTCCAATGTGCCGATTATTATGCTTACCGCAAGAGCAGATGAGGTTGACAAGATTATGGGTCTTGAACTTGGTGCGGACGATTATATTACAAAGCCCTTCTCCATGAAAGAGCTTTCCGCAAGAATTCTTGCAAACACACGCCGTCAGCCTGCACCCATTGCTCAGGAAAACGGTCAGGTGGCTTCCGCTTCCTCCAACATAATCAGATGCGGAGATATAACCATTGATTGCGACAAGTATGAAATTTACAGAAAAGGTCAGCTTCTTGACCTTACCTACAGAGAATATGAGCTGCTTAAGTTTATGGCAACTCAGCCTGAAAAGGTTTTCACCCGTGAAATGCTCCTTGAAAAGGTATGGGGTTTTGAATTTTACGGTGATGTGCGTACAGTTGATGTTACAATACGCCGTCTTCGTGAAAAAATTGAGGAGGATCCCGGCAATCCCGTTTATGTTATGACAAAACGAGGTGTGGGCTATTACTTTAACAATAAATACTAAAAGGTGACAGTATGTTCAGAAGCATAAAATGGAAAATGGTTGCCGTTCTTGTGCTTGTGGTTGTGGCGCTGGTTATCACCTTCGGTTCCTTCTTTCAGGTTTCGGTATCCGGCTTTTATACTGAGGAGTTTACCCGTGAAATGGATATAGCTTTTCAGGGAGAGCTTGGTACCAGGCTTAAGGAAGTGAAATCAGATGAGGAATTTTCAACGGTGCTGGATGCTTTTTCGGTACGGCTTGGGCTTGATGCTTACCGCTATTGCTGTGTGCTTGACGGTAAAACCGGAGCCCTTGTTTTTTCTGATGATTACGACCTGAGCAAAAATGTTGAAAAAACCGCCAACATAATTACCGCCATGACGGGAAAAGTAGGTAAACAACAGAAGGCATCCCGGAAATTTATGGATTACGCTTACCCGGTAATATCGGGTAATGAAACTGAATATGTGGTTTATGTCTGCGATTCCAAGGTTGAAGTAGGAGAAATTACAGGCAGAATGTTAATAACAATTCTTCAGGCATTGCTTCTGGGCTTTGTTATAGCAATTCTGTTCGGCTATTTTCTTTCAGGTACAATTACCTCTCCGCTGGCAAACCTTACCCGTAAGGCGGAGCATTTTGCAACCGGTGATTTTGAAACGAAAATCGCAGTAAAATCCCATGATGAAATAGGCAAGCTTTCAGATACCTTCAACTATATGGCAGCAGAGCTTAAAACCAACATTACGGCACTTAGCGATGAGAAGGAAAAGCTTGAATCCATTTTGCGCTATATGACAGACGGTGTAATGGCGTTTGACCGTAACGGTCAGGTTCTGCATATTAACAAAGCTGCCGCCAAAATGCTGGATATAAACGAAAATGATGCCATTTCTTTTGATGAGTTTTTCAAACCGCTGGTTTCCGTAACGGTTGAAGAGGTTTATTTTAAAAGTAATTCGGGCATAAGCCGCGATTTTCAGGTTAGCGGCAAAAACCTTCAGGTTTTCTTTGTGCTTACAAGCCTTGAAAAAAGCCTTAAGCATAAATCTACCATCATTGCAGTTATTCACGATAACACCGAGCTTGAAAAGCTGGAAATGAACCGACGGGAGTTTGTGGCAAATGTTTCCCACGAACTTAAGACACCCCTTACAACAGTAAAAAGCTATGCTGAAACTCTCATTGAAGCGGACAGCATACCAAAGGAAATGCAGAATACCTTCCTGAACATAATTGTTCAGGAAGCAGACCGTATGAACCGGCTGGTTTACGACCTTCTGCTGCTTTCCAAACTTAATTACAACAATAACAAAACTGAAACAGAGCCTGTGGATGTGCATGGGCTTATAGGAGATATTCTCCGCCGTATGCACCTTGCAATGGAGGAAAAGCACCAGAGCCTTTCTCTCAGCATTCCGGAAAACATTCCAAAGGTTGCAGGAAGCCGTGACAAGCTTGAACAGGTATTTGTAAATATTATTTCAAATGCAGTTAAATATACCGATGAGGGCGGCAAAATAACCGTTTATGCCGGTGAGATGTACGATTATGTTTTTGTTAAGGTAATTGATACCGGTATGGGCATTCCCGAAGAGGATTTGCCATTTATTTTTGACCGCTTCTACCGTGTGGATAAAGCCCGTTCCCGTGCGGCAGGCGGTACCGGTCTCGGTCTTGCCATTGCAAAGGAAATTGTTGAAAGCCATGGAGGAAAAATTTCGGTTGCAAGTAAAGTGGGTGAGGGAACGGAATTTACAATTAACCTTCCTGTATACAAAGAGTCTGATGAAAAAAAGGAGTAAAAATATGAATCTTGAAGGCTATATAAAAGAACATTGGAACGATACAGTTCGTCTTGAAAGAAATGATAAAGACGGCTTTATCGGTCTTCCCTATGAATACTATGTTCCTTCTGTAAAGGGGATGTTTCAGGAAATGTATTACTGGGATTCCTTCTTTACCTCAAAAGGTCTTTATATCCACGGCAGAGAAGCACTTGTTAAGAGTCATGTGGAAAATATGTTCTTCCTTCTGGAAAGGTTCGGCTATATGCCAAACGGAAGCAATCTGTGGCTTGTTACCCGCTCACAGCCGCCTTACCTTTCACTTATGGTAAGGGATATTTATGAAATTTACAGGGACAAGGTATGGCTTTCCATGGCATATTCTGTTCTTGAAAAGGAATATAAATTCTGGAGCACAAAGCGATCCACTCCCTGCGGTCTTAACCGTTACGGCTATGAGGGCACCGAAAAGAATATTCCCGGTGACGCAAACCTTATCAGAAGCAGGCTTCCCGGTTACGATTTCGGTGACAGAACCGATGAAGATATTGTGCGTAATGTTATGTGTGATGCAGAAAGCGGATGGGATTTCAATCCCAGATGTGAAATGCACCAGATGGATTATGCTTATGTGGATTTAAACAGCCTTCTTTATATGTTTGAGAAAAACATGAGCTATTTTGCAGGTGAGCTGGAAAACGGTATGACCGGAAAATGGAACGACCTTGCAGAAAAACGCAGGGAGCTTGTGCAAAAGCTTATGTGGAACGGTGAGGTTTTCCTTGATTATAATTACAAAACGGGAGAACGCAGCAAATACTTCACCTGTGCGAGCTTTTTCCCCATGTGGGCAGGTATTGCAACCGCGGAACAGGCAAAATCCATGGTAAAAAATCTTCACCGTGTTGAATTTGACCACGGTGTTGCGGTTGGTGAACCGGGTGAGAGAACAGCCTCCTATCAATGGGATTACCCCAACGGATGGGCTCCTCTTCACTATGCTGTGGTTTACGCGCTTGATAAGTACGGGTTTAAAGCGGAAGCATTGCGCATTGCAGAAAAATATACCGGTTCCATTGAAAAGATATTTGCGGAAACCGGAGCACTTTGGGAAAAATACAATGTTGTTGAAGGCTCAATTAATGTAACCGATGAGTACGAAATGCCCGAAATGCTGGGATGGACAGCCGGAGTGTATACCGACCTTAAGCATTACATTGAAAAAAATAAATAATGTTAACAAAGTTTAATGTGTATGTAACAGGAATGTAATATAAACATTATATAATAATAAAGGAATGGTATAAGTTTTATACGGTGTCCTTCAAAGACATACCGATACATAATTCTGCAGGAGGTAAAAAACATGAAAAAAACAGTAAAAATGCTTCTCATTCTTACGCTTGTGTTCAGCTTTGTTACATCGGTAACGGCTTTTGCTGACCCCGGTATGGTGGGAAACAGCGTTATTAAAATTAAAAAGCCCGAAACCTACACATCCACCACAAGCCAGAAGGAGTATTACATCTCCGGTGTTACACAAAGTGATGTTATGGTTTCTGTTTACCGCTACAACCCCTTTACAGAGCGTTTTCATCTTCTTTATGTAGATGGTAAGGCTGCTGTTCAGACAGCAGGCGCAAGCGGTCTTGTGGCACAGAAGGTTTACCTTACCGACGGTAACAACAAAATCAGAATCAGAACAGATTCTCCTGACGGTACAGTTACCATTATTGAGCTTAACATTACCCTGAATGTGCTTTCTCTTAATGACATTCAGCAGAGCCCCATCGATATCCGTAAAGCTATTGTAGCGTAAATTTTTCCAATGGAGTTTTGAGTATGAGCAAAAAGACAGAAATCGTTAAAAGTGTTGTACTTACTGTGCTTGTAGCGATGAGCATTGTTTTATTTGCCGACTCATGGGTTAAAGAATGGAGTCATTCTGACAGTAAAAATGACAGCGCATTGCGTAGGTTTTTTGCGTGGACAGGTATAGATAGCCTTCTCTCCTACGAAGGGGATACTCTGCCCGAAACAGATATTATTGCGCCCTCAACCGTTATTTTTACATCAGGAGCAAAAAGAATAATAGTAAAAAAAGGGACAGAAATGTACTCGGATACCTACGAGGACATTCTGTCCATTTTGTTATATGCAGAAGGTTTCTCCGATTCTGTTGATGAAATCGGTGCGGAAGAATGGTATTATGTACAGAAAAATCAGTCGATTTATCTGGATTACGGAGTAACTTTTAAAAGAGAGACACTTGAATTGGGTATAGGGTGTGCTCTGCCGACGGAAATTTCTTCTGTGGATTCTGCGTTGCTTACCTCCAATGATAGCGCAACGAATAAGCTTGTTATATATTTCCATGACCCGGAGAAAGAAAAGTTTTATAAAATTCTGACCGATAAAAGCGCAAAAGCAGTTGAACGGATTCTGGCAGAACAGCGCGGATACAAAAACATTCCTCTTGCCGAGGAGCTTGGTTTTAACACGGCAACAGAGGAAGGCAGACAGCTTGCAATTAACGGTAACACGGTAATTGACCTTGAAGGCAGTAAAGAAAGCCTGCCTGAAATTTTGAAAATAAAAAATGCTACCGCTTCTCTTGATAACCGTAAACGAAGCAGTCTTCTGTCGTTGTTTGGTATGAGTGAAAGCTCTGCAAAGCAATATGCCGATGTGGATGATAGCTCTATGTATATTGATGCTAACGGTACTCTCCGATTTTTTGAGGATGAAAACAGAACGGTAATGGAATATACCGCTGCAAGCAATCAGAAAGGTGTAGATGTGTCAGACGGTGAGTTTTACGGAGATATTTTCTATACCATGTCAAGGGGTGCTTATTCCTATGTTTATTCCGTGAAGGAGCTGTTTGAGCTTTCGGGAGTGAATCTTCGGTTTTCTTCGGATATAATCCAGACAGATGAAAACGGATTTACCGATATATATATGGATTATTGCTTTAACGGAGTGCCTCTGTGCTTTGAAAATCAGGGCAAAGCTCAGCATTGTGCATGGCTCAGGTTTAACAGTAAAGGAAATCTTGTGTATTATAAACAGATTTTGTTTGATGTCCGTGAAACAGGAGCAAAAACAGAATATATGCCTGTTATGACCGCAATTGATAATATTTATTCTGCATGGGGTTCAGGAAGAGAATCAATGTATATAAGATATATATATAAAGGCTATCGCATAGAAAAAGATACTGCACAGCCTGTATGGTGCATACGCCTTGAGGATGACAGCAGCGTTTATATGATAAATTAGTTTTTAAAAGCTGCTGAAAAGGAGGGAGAAAAGTGTCCTGGTCAAAAATAAAAACCATGCTCATTGTTCTGTTTGTTTTTGTAAATGCATTTTTGTTGTATAATTCAATGAATCCGGGCAATTCCTCCGAAATAAGTCAGCAGACAGTAAACGAAACAGTGCAGATTCTGGAAGCTAACGGCGTGAAGATTGAACCTTCAACTGTAAAAAGAAAACCTGAAACTCTCAGAAAAGCGGAAATTTCCAACTCAATTGAATCCCGGAGTAAGCTTGCGGGAAATATGCTTGGTAACTGTAATGAAACCGAAAACGGATACATCAGCGACACAGGAAAAATCGTTTTCAGTTCTGTTGCTTTCAGCTATGAAAATTTTGACAGTTCAATAAAAAAAGAAATTAACGAAGGAAATGCTGTGTCTGTTGCTGCAGAAATGCTCAATGAAAAAAAGCTTGGGGTGGAAAGCTCCTGGGTTCAGGATTTTTCGGTCAATGAAAAAGGCTATGAGGTAAGATTTGGTAAAAAAATAAACGGCTATTCCGTGTACGAAAGCTTTGTTACCGTAAAAATAAGCCCTGAGGGTGTGCTTGAAACAGTAGAGGGATACTGGCCGGAGGTTGTGATTAATGAGGCTTCTGCAGGTACAGTTGAGTTTGTAGGAGAAACTACGGTGCTTATTAATCTGCTTTCAGCAGAAGGGTTTGACCTTGAAAAAGAAAATGAGGTGGTGGATATCCACACGGGGTACAGTCTTGGAGGCTTGCCTGAAAGTAATAATCCCATTCTGCTTACGGCATTGCCGGCGTACAGAATAGTTCTTAAAAACGGTGAAAATTATATATTTGATGGTGAAAACGGAGAATTTATTTACAAGTATTAAAAAACGAACCGAAGAAAACTTCGGCCCCGGACCGCTGACAAACTCGGTCTGCTGCAAGAAAAACAACAAATAAGAATAGGTTTGCTTAAAATTCAACATTTTCACACTAAATATAACGAAGCGGTTTCTTTGGAAACCGCTTCGTTTTTTGCTTTCTACGAGGTCGAACTCTACCGTACCCTCATACGCCGACAAATTCAACCCAGCGAAATACACTTTCGTTTTTTAGTTCCACAGCTTAATTCTGCGTAAATTGTAAACAGTTTTGCCTTTAGATGTTCCTATTTCTAAGGTTACATAGGTTTTCTGGTTCGTGAGAATTGATGGCGAAAGAGTGGGAAGAGCTACAAAACGAATATTATTTTCAATTGCAACTCCGGGCTCGGCACCTTCATACACCACAAACAAGTTTTTCTCATTGGTTTCCTCGAGAACAGATGTTATAGCTTTTTTTACCTTGGAAAAGTTGTTATTAACTACTATAACAACGGTATTTTCAGACTCCTCCAGGGTAGCTGCAAGGCTTTCTTCATCCTTGTACTGAATCATAGTTACATTTCCTGCAGAAACAGCTTTTCCGGGAAGTTTCTTTTCGGAGTTTTCAGCCATTGTCAGGTCAGAAAAGGAAAAGCTTAAAGGTGCTTTTTCAAGCTCTTTTTTTACTTTAAGTGCCGCAATTGGCGAAAGCAAGGTCTCGGTTTGGGTGACTCCTGCAGTAAGAACAAGGGAAGGAATGAATTTTTCTGAATACATTTCATCTTCGTTGGGGATGCCGTTTCCACCTGAGGTCAGGCTGAGATTATCAAAATAAACCGCGCCCCGTTCCTTGGATTCCGCCTCACTTTCTACAGTATAAAGCCGTGAAAGCTTTGCCGGCAGAGCTATACCTTCGGGAAATTTCACAGAATAGGTTTTCCAACCCTCATCCCTGAGATTCCCAAGACTTATCCGGTGAACAGTTCCGTCTGCCCCTGTGACCATTGCTTTCAGCAGGGTTTTCTCATAGCCGGGGCTGTAAACCTCTACCGAAAGCTGAGCACCACTTCGGGTTATTTCAGGAGGATTATCAAAAACCGCATATGCAGATTGCAAATCGGTGATTTCTGTGTCAAAATCGAACCAAAGCTTACCTGCACTATTGCCCGATTTCACCTGTTCGCGGCTTATGGCATAGGCAGAAGGGGTTTCGGCGGGATAGGAAAGAGCGTAAGCATTTTTTTCTTCAAAATCCTCGGTAAATACAGTTGGTTCACCGAAAGCATCATCGGGAACAATACCGTCTACCGAAAGGTAGGCGCTAAAGGAAAACTCACCGTGAGTAAAACTGATTATTCCGAATCCGGGCTTTCTGGCGGTAATAACACCGTCTGAAACTGTTGCAAGACCATTTGTTACCGAGATGGAAATATCCTCAAGTGGAACATTTTTTGTTTTGCCCGAAAGAGTGATTGCCGTTACATTAACATCAAGCACCTCGCCGGACTTCCCGCGATAAATAACGCTGTCAGCATTCATGTATTTGTATGGATCAAGAACCTTCACGGTTTTTTCTGCTTTGTAGCCGTCATATTTTACCGTAATTTTCAATGTGCCCTCCTCAAGGGGGGTAAAGCTTGAACCGTCTCTGTCTCCGTCTACACCGCTGAAGATGTATTCCGGAGTGATGTCCGGGTCAATTTCAAGGGGATAGTAAAGTTCATCGTAGGGGAGGAATGAGGCTGTAACTGTTTCGCCTATGTTCAGGG
>JAZQCS010000102.1:0-9518 GCA_045546415.1 Clostridia bacterium
CACAGTTGAAATCAAGAACGGTACACTTAATGTAAATGAGGCAGATAAAGCTAAGTTCTATATGCTTATTCAGAACTATGCAAATCTTACCATTACAGATGTAACACTTGACGGTACAAACCTTGACAAGTGGTCTGCAACTGACGGTGATTCCTATGTTCTTTCCAACAACAGCGGTAATGTTGAGCTTAACGGTGAAACCAACATCATCGCAAATGACGAAGGCGACAAGGCATTCGCATTTGATGTATGCAAGTACGGTTCATATTTAGCTCCCGTTGTAACAGTTAATACAACCGGAAAGATTGAAGGTAACATTGAGGTAACAGCAGCTATTTCCGATAACCTTACAATCAATAGCGGTATCTACACAATAGATGTATCCGATTACTGTGCTGACGGATTTAAGGCTGAACAGAATGCAGACGGTACATACGGCATTGTTTCCTTCAACCCCATCGCAGCAGTAAATGGTGAAGAGTTTGAATCTCTTGCAGAAGCAGTTGAAGCTGCTCAGGAGGGAGACACAGTTGTTCTTCTTGGGGATGCTGCAGGCGCAGGTGTTGTAATTGACAAGAACATTACAATTGACCTTGGCGGTTATACCTATTCCTTCACAGAAGGTGTTGGCTCTACAGGTACAGAAAGCAACGGCTTCCAGATTCTTAAAGACAACACAGTTGAAATCAAGAACGGTACACTTAATGTAAACGAGGCAGATAAAGCTAAGTTCTATATGCTTATTCAGAACTACGCAAACCTTACCATTACAGATGTAACACTTGACGGTACAAACCTTGACAAGTGGTCTGCAACAGATGGTGATTCCTATGTTCTTTCCAACAACAGCGGTAATGTTGAGCTTTGTGGTGAAACCAACATCATAGCAAATGACGAAGGCGACAAGGCATTTGCATTTGACGTATGTAAGTACGGTTCATATGCAGCTCCCGTTGTAACAGTTAACACAACCGGTAAGATTGCTGGTAACATTGAAGTAACAGCAGCTATTTCCGATAACCTTACAATCAATAGCGGTATCTATACAGTAGATGTATCCGATTACTGTGCTGACGGATTTAAGGCTGAACAGAATGCAGACGGTACATACGGTATTGTTGAGGTTGAAGAAGAAACACTTCCCTTCAAGGATATTCTTACAACAAGAGTACAGTCCGTGAAGTATGATGAAACAACCGGGCAGATTATCTTGGGTCTTGACAGATACAAGTTCAACCTTGCATCTTCCACATACGGTATTGCCCTTGTTCCTAACGATGGCGAAACAATTGAAATTGCTTACAATCACGATAACGGTACATCAGGGGTTTCCACCTTCAAGAAGTTCAGCTCCGATAAGTACAACTCCTTCGTTACAGGCGTGAATGCTGAAAACGGCGGCGGTGCTTACGGAAAACAGCCTATATACATCATTGACCGTGCAAACGGTACAAGAGTTTACCTTGATGTAACAGTTACAAAGGCAGACGGCGCAGTTGAAACCTACACCATCCTTGCAAGACAGGATGACCTGGCAAAAGAGGGCGATGTGGATATTACAGAAATTCTTCCTCTTCGTGCAGATAGCGAAAGCTTTGTAGTTGATAACGAAGCAAAGACAATATACTTTGAAACTACAACAGCAAACACATCTGCAGGTTTTGCAGTAGCTGTTGATAACGGTCTCAATTTCACAACAAGACCCAGAAGACTTGTTACCGCTAAATCCGGTTACAAGCTGGCTCACGGAGAAATTAAAGATAACGCTGACCTTCAGGCTCGTTTTGACCGTTATGTAGTTGCAAGACTTTCTGCAGGCCTTGAACAGACCTACCAGATTAAGGTACATGGCGGAGAAGACGGTCTTGAATACAGCTGGTATACAGTAACAGTTAAGTTCAACAGAGTACACGAAGGAGACATTGAATTCTCCGAGCTTCTTACAAAGAATGCAGATACCTGTGAATTTGATAACGAAAACAACATAATCAACGTTACATATTCAGGTGAAAGCGTTGCAGTTGCACCCGTAGTTGTAAGCGGCACAAGAGTTTACATTGAAAACGGAATTGCAACCACAATTGACGGTGTTAAAGCCGTAGCTGTAAAGAGTGCAAACGGAGCTGAGCAGACAGCAAAGCTTACACTTAAAATCGGTAACGATTCAACAGAATACACGGTTAACTTTAACTTTGTAGGATAATTAAACTCAATAAATTGCGGCAGGGTGTTCACCCTGCCGTTTTTGTATATAAACGCTATTGACTTAAATGTAAAAAAAGGGTATAATAAAAGCAGAATTAAAATGGAGGTTAATGCTATGAAAAAGACCTTTAGGTTTCCTGCAATGTTTTGTGTGATGGTTCTGCTTGCATCGGTTTTAACAGGTGCGGTAAAGCCTGACAGCTTTGATAAATATGAAATTGTAAGTACTCCGGAAAGATCGGTGGCAGGTATTGATGCCGGCGGACTTATGGTTTACGGTAAGCACGAAGGAATAATTACCGCCTACGATTTAGTTACCGATACCCCTGCCTTTGACCTTGGAGAAAATCAGGACAGAGTTGCTCCTTTTAACAGCGACGGAACGGCGGTTATAACCGGTAAAGAGGGCTATGCCGCAACCATTGTTTCAAGGAACGGTACTATGCTTGCTCAGATTCCTGAAGGGTACAGCTACGGACGGGAATTTGAATGTGGTTATATTTGCATAATAGATAAAAATGCAACCGAAAATGTATATACACTTATTGACCGAAAAGGAAAAATTCTTGCGGAGCATTTTTATGAGCCTGCTGCTGAACTGAAAAACGGTGATGTTATAATAAGCAATGCCGGCGGCGGACACAGTCTTATTAAAACAGACGGAACGGTAGAGAAAATGCCGTATCTGCAGAATGTACGGATTGAAGATGCTGTATCATTAAACACGGGAGTTTATGTAAGCACAGACGGAAATGTATATTCGTACAGCAATGAGCTCCTTTACAAAAATGTCGGATTTGACAGAATAAGTCCTATTGATGAACACTATGCATTGGGTGTGAAAAATGCAGAAAGTAACCCTGAACGGTATATAATAGATATTAAGAATAAAAAAGAAACCAAAATTCAGGATAACGGACTTTTTGAAGGGTACATTTATTCAAAAGGTAATGTTTGTGATGACAAAGCTTTTGTGGGAAACAGCGAAAAAAGTGTACTTGTAAATCTGAAAAATGGCAAGGTGATTTCCGCTGTAGTGTCGGATTACAGCGACTTTTGTGAAGGGATTGCAACTGTCAGAACCGAAAGTGAGAAAAAGCCTTACGCCTTTATGAACTGTGATGGTGAATTTGTAGGAGAAGCTTATGATTTTGCTTCATCTTTTGAAAAAGGATACAGCGTTATAGCTGAAAAAGTGAGACATCTTGTAGTTGTAAGTATAATGAACGAAAAAGGAAAAAAAGTTCATATGGAAAGCGTTTTTGCCCGGGATTTTTATTCTGATGACGGAAAACCTGTTTATATGACCGAAGGGTTTAAGTCGTGTAGGTTTGACGAAATAACAGTTGAGAAAAAATCCGGGGGGAATTTCCTTATAAATAATCCCGAGGGAAACAGCTACATTTTTGTGTATAAAGGCGATGGAAATGCAGTTGTGAAAGCAATTGCGGGAATAGGCGCTCTTGTTGCTGTTGCCTGGGTTGTGTACACGGTGGGCGGAAGACACAAACGAAAAAAGGAGAATGAAAAAAGTGAAGACTGATATTTATAAAATGACCTTTAAGCGGAAATGCTCTGTGAATCTTTATAAAAGCCTGAAGCTTAAGCTTGGTGAAATGAGCTTTTCGGGAGATTTCATAAATGATACCCGTGGAGATTTGTATCCTGTTTTAAGCAAAAAAGGATGCGTTGAAGAGAAAATAAAAAACTTTTCATATGTTGCGGAAGGGGAAAATTTTCAGGTTGAACGCTTATTGGGACAGTTTTTTCCTTATGCTAATTACGAAATGGTACTGACCGCGGAAAACTGCCGGTGCGGATTTGTTTTTAAATCGCAGAAAAACGGTGCACAATGCAAAATCACCGTGGGAAAAGGTATTGTAAATCGGACACGGGTTTTATGTGAGCATACGGACGGAAGCCCCGACCATATTATTGATACCGATTTTGAATTCGGAAAAAATCTGAAGCTTATTATAAGCGCGGTAAAAAACGCCTTTTACATTTATCTTCAAAATGACAAGTACCCGGTTTGTGTGGGAAAAACAACCGCCACCGATATGGAAGGCATAGAAAAACTGAACAATTTCAATTCAGCAACAGTTTCAACTTTTGTTTCTGCCGAGGGTGAAGGCTGTGCTGTAATAAGCAAAGTGGAGTTTTACCTGGATTGCGGTATCTGTCAGGCAGATATGAAGCCCATAAAATACGAGGACGGCACGCCTTTCATCGATGGTGGCAGGGTGTTCCTTACAATGAGCTCCAGGTTTCATGAAGGACAGTATCAGACAGTCATGTCCTGGTTGCCCGGCACCTGCGAATTCAGACTTGAGGGAGCAATTTTTTACGACCACGGTAACGATTCCTGGGAAAATGATGTGGCGGCAAGCGTAATATATAACCGAACAGAGGGAATATGGCAGCTTTGGGTGGCAGGGTTTTCCTCCTCTCACAGACTTGCCTGGGGTACCTCAAAGGCAGACCTGCGCTATGGTATAAATGTGGTGGATGTTACACCAATGGATTTTCCTGAGAATCCTGACGATAAAGCCTTTGCCGGAAAAGAAGGAGACGAAGACCCGGACTTTTTCTTTGATGAGGAAACCGGTAAATGGTATATGGCAATTTGCCGTATTGTGAAGGATGAAACAGGGTCGAACTACCGCTATTTTATGTTTGAATCGGACAAGCCCTTTGAAGGATACAGATATGTAACCCATTCTGTGAACGGTTGCGAAACCGGTGGTTCTTTTGTTAAAATAGCAGGAAAACGCTATTTTGTATGCGGAAGCAATTTTGATAAAAGAGCGGTTTATCATATATACCCTTTGGGCGATTTTTCAAAACCGGAGTTTATCAAGTGCGATTTTGACGATGGCGGTTTCCGTGGCTGGGGGACAATAATCCCTGTTTCCTGCGGAAACAGAACGAAATACGAATGGATAACCTTTGACCGACATCTCGGAAGCTCCTGGAACTGGAGCTACGGAAATATATACATATACGAGTCGGACATGATGAATAATGAATAAACAATCACCCGGTATGCTTTGACATACCGGGTTTTGTTACATATAAACAAAAAAAGCTTTATAAAATCAGCAAAGAAGCTATTTACAAAAAAACAAATTTGTTATATAATATATGTATACAATGGGAAAATTTGTTTTTATAAAATTTTTATGATAAGGAGATTTTTATGATAAGGAAAATATTAAGCTTGGTTCTGGCTTTGTTGCTGTTGACAGGAGTGTGCACAGTTGTCTCTGCAGGTGAGGTTGAGAAACAGTTTGCCTCCAGTTATAACGAACATGCGCCAATAAGTCTTACCAACACATCAGTTGGTCATTATTTTGAAATAAAAGAGGGGTTTTTGAAAAGTTACAGTGCCGTTTGCCCCAGTTATAGTGACAATGTAGGCTCGGTTACCATTACAATGTACAAATGGGCAGGATCCTATGGCGAAACATTGATGAGCACACCTATTGCACAGGAAACCTATGTGAATTTCAATGACAATGCAAAACTTTCGGTTTCTCCCAAAGGCGGCGGTAAGCATTTCGGTGCATTTCTTGTAACATTTACAAACCCAGTTCAGCAGGTGGGAGTGTGGAAGGTTAGCAAAAACCTTAATGAAGAGTTTAACAGTGCAGTTTATATAAACGGTGTTGAAAATAAAGGTAATACTCTTAATGCCTCGGTTATCTGTGGCGATACAAGTACTGTGAATATTTCCGAAAGAGTAACTATTCCTTACGGAATTAAAGAAAATCAGTTTGCAAGTGATTATAACGGTCAGGCGGCAATAAACCTCAGCAACACAACTGTAGGTCATTATTTTGAAGTGAACGACGGCTTTTTCAAAAACTATAACGCCATCTGCCCCAGTTACGATGACAATATCGGTGATGTAACACTTACACTTTACAAGTGGGCAGGGTCCTATTCCGAAACATTAAACACAACGCCCCTGGCACAGAAAACCTATACGAACTTTAACAATAACGAAAAGCTTTCTATTTGGACTGATGACGACGGTAAACATTCCGGAGCCTTTCTTGTAACATTTACAAACCCGGTTCAAAGGGTTGGTGTGTGGAAGGTTACAAAAAATCTTAATGCAAGTCTTAAAAGTGCGGTTTATATAAATGGTGTTTTAAATGAAAATACTACTCTTAACGGATCGGTGTATGTGGCAGATGTTTCTGAAATAAGCGTTGCGGATATAAACCGAACATCCAGGGACGCATACAGCCGTATACAGGCAGAGACCTTTGACAACAAAACCAATGGATACATTATAAACAACAGCTCTGTAGTTGTAAATGTGAATCCTACAGTTCTGGCATATGCGGATGTGAATTTCGGCTCAACTTCACCCAAGGGAATGAACATGAACATTTATCCTTACAGCGTTAACGATTACGACTGCGGTGAAATTCAGGTTTATATTGATGACCCGACGGTGGGTAAAAAAATTGGAGATATATACTTTGAGGTTGCAAATATGCTTCCTGCCTGGGAAACTGTTTCATGCAAAATAACAGAAACCGTTACAGGTGTACATGATGTTTATTTTGTTTGTGATAATCAGTCATATTACATTGACTGGTTTCAGTTTTCAAAAACAAATCCCGTAGAAACCCGTTATGAAAAGAGACTTAAGGAATTTGTTCCGGCAACAGAAGCGGATATTATAAAAGATTACAGCGATACATGGTCGGCTACCGATATGATGGGAAGAAAGCTTCCGGGCTTTGAAACTGTTGGTGCAAAGGATGAAGAGCGTCAGGTTGCCATTTTCTATCACTCCTGGCACGCAAGAGCTCACATGGCACGAAAAGACGGACAAACCTTTAATAATAACCAGCAGACCATTAAAAATTACATCCGAACAACAGGAGGCTCGGAAGAAGATATTAAAAACGTATATAACCACCCTGTATGGAGTGGCAGAATAGGACATCATTACTGGAACGAATCCATTTACGGATACTATCACGGTATGGATACCTGGGTAATGCGTAAACAGATGGAGCTTTTTGCGGCGGCAGGAATTGACACACTGTTTACCGATTGTACAAACGGAAACTTCACTTGGCTTAGTGCACATCTTGAGCTTATGAGAACATCCCACGAAATGCAGAAGGCGGGAATAAAAGCTCCCGCGGTTTCTTTCCTTATGCCATTTTCTGCAAATGAAAATACAGCAAAGGATTTAAGAAAGGTGTATCAAACCATTTTCCAGACAGGTCTTTACAGCGATACCTGGTATTATTGGAACGGAAAGCCTCTTGTTATGGCGTATCCCGGACATCTGGCTGCCAAAACCGGATACGAGGACATAGACGCTCTCAATGACGAAATCAGAGATTATTTCACATTCCGTCCCTGTCAGCCTGATTACCGCAAAGGTTCAACAATGACAAATATGTGGTCATGGGCAGAGGTTTACCCACAGCACGGCTTTGTCCCCCTTACAAACAATAAATACAATTACGAAATGGTTGCCGTAAGTGTGGCACAGAACGGAAACGATAATGGTCTTACCGCAATGAACGGACCGGGTGCTTACGGCAGAAGCTTTACTTATAAGGACAGATATTCAAAAATTACCGAAGAAAGTAAATACTATGGCTATAACTTTGCTGAGGAGTGGGAGAGAGCTTATGAGCTTAATCCCAAACTGGTATATTTAACCGGCTGGAACGAATGGATTGCAGGTCACTATACCGAATGGCAGGGTGTTACCGGCGCATTCCCCGACCAATACAGCGACGAATACAGCCGTGACATTGAACCCACCAAGGGAGATTTTAAGGATAACTACTACTATCAGATGGTAGGCGGTATCAGAAAATTCAAGGGTGTAAACCCAACTCCCGTTGCAAGTGCCGAAAAGAATATTAAAATCGGCGGTGCTTTCTCTCAGTTTGACGATGTAGGTCCTGCATATTACGGCTATACGGGCGGCACGGAAACAAGAGAATTCTACTCCGTGGGTCAGGTTGAAAACTATTATAATGCTACCGGCAGAAATGATATTGTGCTTTCCAAGGTGGCAAGAGATGCAGATTACCTGTATTTCTATGTTAAAACAAACGAAAGCTTAACAAGCTACACAGACCCTAACTGGATGCAGCTGTTCATCAACACCGACCGCACCTATAAAACCGGTTGGGAGGGCTACGATTTTGCTGTGAATATTGAAAATCCCACCTCATCCACAAGCACCACCCTTTCTTATTCTGCGGATGGCTGGAACTGGAAACCGGTTCAAAATATCACATATAAACGCAGCGGCAATCAGATGATGATTCGTATTCCCCGTGATCTGCTTGGTCTTACAGATAAGCTCATTGATATTGAATTTAAATGGATTGACAATATGCAAAATCAGGGCGATATTATGGATGTGTACAACAATGGTGATTCCGCACCTATCGGCCGTTTTGCATACCGTTACACCGAAACTACGGAATATGACAAAACACCGGTTGATGAACCTGTAACTGTGAGCGATTTGAAGCTGAATCAGTACAAGCATTCTGTAATTATGGCAATCGGCAATACCACAGCATTTGCAGATGGCAAACAGAAAATCCTTGATGTTGCTCCTCAGCTTATTAACGAAAAAACTATGATTCCCCTTCGATTCTTCTCCGAAGGCTTTGGCGCAGAGGTTGGGTGGAACGATGCTGCAAAAACTGCAACAGTTTCACTTGACGGCAAAGCGGTAAATATTACAGTTGGTAAAAACACAATGGAGGCAAACGGCACCGAGGTAAGCCTTGAAAGCCCCGCAGTAATCCGAAACGGCAGAACCCTTGTACCAATGCGTGACATTGCGCAGGCTCTTGGCAAAAAAGTCCTTTGGGTAGATGGCGGTCTTATAATCGCAGGCGAAAACCCTGAAACCGTTCATTCCTATGAATGGGTTCAGGATATGACCGAGGATAATTTCGGAATAAGATAATAAAAGATATAATACAAACCGGGCAGAGTTGTCTCTGCCCGGTTTTGCTATTATATCCGCCGTAGTATCTTGTAACATCCCATTATCTCTCCCTCAGTCGGCAAAGCCGCCAGCTCCCTCGTCATAGGGAGCCAAGGTTCACTTCCCTATGACGAGGGAGGTGTCATTTGCGAGGCAAATGAAGGAGGGAGAGAATATAAAGTTTTTGGGTGTTACAATGCAGTAGGGACGGGGTTTTACTCCGCCCGTTTGTGTCAGCAGAGGTTCCACATAAATCCCTTCCGACACAACCTGCGGTGTGCCTCATTTCCTTTAATCCCTCCACCAAGCTACGCTT
>JAZQCS010000103.1:0-2965 GCA_045546415.1 Clostridia bacterium
GGAAAAAACAGAGCTTCCTATTGGCACATCACTCACACCATATCAGACAGACGGAAAAACTTTCGTTGATTTAAAGACAGAAAATGGTGGAATTGTAAGGCTTAATATTGATGTTTCCGATTGGCCGAGAAAAGTAAACGGTATTCCCGAAGACGAATGTTTTGAAGAATTATTATATGCGGGGTGATAAGGAATGAAAAAAATTATGAAACTATCTGCAGTTGTAACAATTATTGCAAGCCTTTTCGGTTGCGCACCCAAGGAGCCTCAGATACTTGACGGACCCGGTATGGTATATCACGATGCCGATTACCGCACCGATTACGCAAATGTTCTTGATTTTGAGAGTTTCGAAGGTCAGCCTCATTTTGCGGTGGCATTCTTAGGCTACGGTGACAGAATGGAGTTCCGTCATACATATATTGAAGGAATTTTTGCTGACTTGGATGATTTTGCCGTAGAGCAGGTGGGTCACATTGATTACGAAGGCGATGAATGGTACTTAATTGTGCCGAGATACAAGGAGGATGTTGATATAACAAACCTTGACACCGGTGAGGTTCACACAATTTATAACGGTGAAGCCTTTACCGTAAAATGCAATTTGTCCGATTTACACCCGAACATTGAAATCAGCACAGAGTTTGGTTTAAGCGGTCACAAATTCTCCCCTCAGATGGGCGGAGACGGTCGGCTTATTACAAACGCTGATGTGTGGGATATAACAGACTACGGGGTTTTGGATGAAAACTTATATAATAAGCAAATGGCACCATAAGCAAATACGCCTGAAATGGCAAAAACACGCTTTTTCGGTGTTGTCGGTCTTGAAATACAACAGTATTTCTTCGCCCTGCCGCCTTGAACAATCGCGTTTTTTCTCATTTCAGGTCATAAAGATTTTTTGCCTGAATATTTTCAGGCAATGCGAGGCAAAAACGCAGTTAATGCTTGACGCATTAACGAGTATTTTAACAAAGCAGTGACCAAAATAGTCGGCAAAAAACGTGTTTGATTATTGTGTCATTTGCTTAAGGAAGGAGAATAAATTATGGGATTATTAAAAGCAGGTATCGGAGCACTCGGAGGAGTTCTTGCTGACTCCTGGAGAGACTATTTTTACTGTGAAAGTATGGATGCTGACACACTTGTAGTTAAGGGTGAGAAAAAAGCAGGAGGCCGTTCCTCCAACAAAAAAGGAACCGATAACATTATTTCAAACGGTTCTATTATCAATGTAAATGACGGTCAATGTATGATTATTGTTGAAAGTGGTAAGGTTGTTGAAATCTGTGCAGAGCCCGGTGAATTTGTTTACGATACCGGCACAGAGCCCAGCATTTTCTACGGTTCTTTGGGTGAAAACATAAAAAAGAGCTTTTCGGAAATCGGCAAGCGTTTCACCTTTGGAGGTGAGCCTGCAAAGGACCAGAGAGTTTATTATTTCAACACAAAGGAAATTATGGGTAACAAATACGGCACGCCTTCCCCCATTCCCTTCAGAATTATGGACCAGGCAATAGGATTTCCTCTTGATATTAAAATTCGTTGTCACGGTGAGTATTCTTACAGAATTACAAATCCGTTGCTTTTCTACACAAATGTTTGTGCAAATGTGGAAAACGATTTTACCCGTGATGAAATTGACGGACAGTTAAAATCCGAGCTTCTCCCCGCTCTTCAGCCTGCAATGTTCAGGATTTCGCAGAACAATATCTACTACGGTGCAATTCCTGCATACACAATGCAGCTTGCAGACGAACTCAATGAGCTGCTTTCTTCCAAGTGGAGAGACAGACGAGGTGTTGAAATTGTAGAATTTGGTGTTTCCTCCGTTAATGCAACTGAAGAAGACGAAGCAAGAATCACAGAATATCAGCGTTCTACCGCTATGGGCAGAGATGCAAATATGCTCCGCGGTCATATGGCAGGTGCAACAGCGCAGGCTATGAACACAGCAGCTGCAAACGAAAATGGTGCCATGACCGGCTTTATGGGTATGGGTATGGCAGGCAATATGATGGGTGGTATGGCAGGCTTTATGCAGGGTGCAAACAACAGCCAGAACACTATGGTCAATCAGCAGGTAGGCGGTGCCGCACCGGCACAGGGCAGTTGGAAATGCGAATGCGGCAAGGAAAATACCGGTAAATTCTGCCAGGAATGCGGCAAACCCAAACCCGAGGCAAGCGGCTGGACCTGTTCCTGCGGTGCTGTGAATATGGGTAAATTCTGTCAGAATTGCGGTAAACCGAAGCCTGCAGGTGCACCTCTTTACAAGTGTGACAAATGCGGCTGGACACCTGAAGACCCCATGAATCCGCCAAAGTTCTGTCCTGAATGCGGAGATGTTTTTGATGAGAATGATGTAAAATAAGAGGGAGTTCTTATGAAAAAATTTTTATGCTTTTTACTTGGGCTTACATTGATTTTAACTCTGATGTCAGCACCGGCTTTTGCAACAGATGTTATACAGTCTGTGGTAGTCCTCGGCATAGATGAACCGGTAGATGGCGCGCCTTATGACCGTTTCGCAAGCTTGCCTTCGAATGCTACATATACAATTTTCAATCAGCCTGAATGGTATGATGAAACGGCAGAAAAGTTTCTTGAAGAAGGTGACACTTTTGAAAGCGGACACATTTACACGGTAAGTGTGTGGCTTGAGCCGGTTAATGGCTATGAATTTGCCTCCACCGCTGCAACAACCGATGTAAAAGCCTCCATAAACGGCAAAACGGCAAAGGCAGGCAAGGCATTTGAATACCAGAGATGGGCAATGGTTGTTGTTTCCTACACCTTTCCCGAGGTAGCAAAAGCAAAACCGGTAGGTCAGGTAACAATCGAAATTGCAAGACCAAAACCCGGCGAAAAGGTTTCCTATAACGCAAAGATTACAGGCGAAGGCGTAAAGCTGATGGAACGAATTCCAGACCTGATGGATGTATATAAAAATGCAATAAAC
>JAZQCS010000104.1:0-20644 GCA_045546415.1 Clostridia bacterium
GCTGCAAGATAAACGATAGCGCCCCAACCTGTACCCTGCCATACTTCTGAAACAATATAAATAGTACGGAACCAACGAGCATCAACTAACATATTCTTAGCTTCGCTAAAACCAAGACCAGTTAAGAAGTTTGTGATAAGACCGCTACCCGGTGAGAGAAGCATGGAGAAGAGACCAACAACAACAACCGTTGAATAGAAGTGCGGCATATAGCTGACGGTCTGGACAAACTTCTTAAAGGTAACAGACTGAACTTCATTAAGAAGAAGTGCAAAGACGATCGGAAGCGGGAAGCCCCAGAACAAAGAAAGAATTGAAAGCGATACGGTGTTCTTTAAGATACGCCAGAAGAACTTGTATCTGAAGAATCGTGCAAAATGTTCAAAGCCAACCCATTCACTACCCATGATACCCTTGAACGGTTTGTAATCCATAAAGGAAATAACGATACCGTACATCGGGAGGTAGTAGAACAATGCAAGACAGATAACCGTCGGAATGACAAGCATAAAGAGATACTTGCCGTTGGCGAAATTCTTTGCAAACTTACTGCGTTTTTTCTGCGGAACCGGAAGAGCCTCTGCCGGCGCAATAACATTAGGTTTACTCAAGGTGTTCACTCCTCTGTAGAAATATGTTTGATGTGCAACCTTTAAAACTCACCCTGCTTTAAAAGGCACACCAATTTTTTGATTTGAGCAAATTGCACTTTGGTTGATTTGTTTCTGCGCAACTTACATATTTATTATACATACATTTTGGGGAATTTGTATGACGAATTGTTTTGGTTATAACAATATATTCAGGTAAAAGTAAAAATAAAGATGAGTTAAAAAAATGGTGATTCAAAAGAGATATGCTACGATTGGAGTAAATAAAAGTGGGGGAATAGGGAGAAAGTGTGCATAATTTGTCAAAAAAAGTTACAAAAAACCATTTAACAATTTGTTAACAATTGTCGATGGACACAAAAGAAGTGATTGTGCATAATGCACAATCACTTGGCGAATTTTACCATATATTACAAATCTGAAGAATCATTAAAATGCTTTTTTCGATATTCACCCGGGGTGTATCCCGTATACTTTTTGAACAGACGAATAAAGGTGTTTATGTTCTGAAGACCGACAGCTTCTGCAATATCTTTATTTTTGTACTGCGGATTTTCTATTAAAGAAATCGCTTTTTTAATTCTGAAGCTGTTTAAGTAGTCGGTTAGATTTACATTCATTTTTTCTTTAAAATATGAGGAAATGTATGCTGCAGTAAGTTTTAATTTTTCTGAAAAAAGATTCAGATAGATGTCTTCGGCATAATGATTTTCAACATAGTCTAAAATAAAGCTTATTATATAATCTTCATCGCGCTTGTTAAATGATATGTAATCAATAACCTGATTGCATACATTGTCGCAAATTTTATTGTATTGCTCGGCGGTAACCGCGCGGTCGAGCTGGGTATATACAGCATTTAAATTTAATGTGGAAGGTACAGTGTGAAACAGGCGATTTAAAAGCTTTACAGCGCAGTTTACAATTTCCATGCACAAGAGATACAAATCAAAACCGTTTACACATTTTTTAATGTTATAGTCTAAAATTTCGTTTATGCAATGCAGAGAAGCTTCTCGGGCGCCGTTTTGCATAAGGGAGGAGAGCTTTTCCATCTGTTCAATGGTAAAATAGAAGTTGCCTGCCTCGGTTTTGACATTTTCTTCAAGTAACACCTGTGTTTCCGTAATCGGCATGGCATAGCGCGAAAGGCGTGATAATTTGTCAAAGTTTTCTTTCAGCGTAACGCTTGAGTCATTAAGTTTTGATACGACAAAGGTAAAGAAAACATAATCTGATTCATTTTCAAGCTTTTTGACTGCAGATGAAATCATTTCTATAATGTGCGCAGCTTCGGTGTTTACATTTATAATAGATACAATTTTATCGTTTTCAACCTGGAATGTGATTGCTTCGTTTTCTTCGCTTGAAAAGTAAAGCTCAATCAACTGCTTTAAAAAGAAGGTTGCCTTGCTGGGATCATCATTACTGCCGGTGAAAAATTCATCCTTATAATGCACGCGAATTAAAATCATAACATAGGAGAGAGAATTGTCTATACTTTTTTCAACATCATCAAGACTAACATACACATCGCGCATTCTGGATTGAATAAAAATTCCTTTAAGAAGCGAGTCTTTTTCGTTTACTATGCGATTAAATCCGGAAATCTTTTCGGTAAGTGTATCCACAGAGTTTTTTATGTATTCCTCAACACAACCGTTCCGGTTTGCACAGTCAGGACACTCGGAAATACGATTCGCGAGCGAGCAGAGATAGCCTGCGCCCTTCTTTGCGACGGAAGCCATAATAAAATATGAAATAATCGCGGTTGCAATAAAAATTCCTATGCAAACAAAGACTGAATACTCAAAAAACAGATAGCATAAAAAGAATGCCAATGCAAAAAGTGCGAGAACAATTAAAAATTTGGATATATATTGTTTGAAAATTGAGCATTCGGCGTAATTGACATTGCGCCTGTTGTTTTCCATTGAATCCACCCCTGTAAAAATATCGAAAATTATCAATGTGTTTTTATATTATACACGGTTTTTTGCAAAAAATAAAGGGGTATTTTTAAAAAATATAGATAAATTTATAAAAAATTGTGTATTTGGCGAGTGGGAAATATAAATACTCATATTTTCGATTACCGTTTGCAAAAACTTGTTCAATAAGATATAATAAAAACAAAGGGGGCAGGAGATGAGATGAATAAACCGCTTTTATGTGTTTGTGATTTGGATGAAACACTTCTTAACACCGACAAAAAAATAAGTGATAATAATTGTGAAGCAATTCGCAGAGTGTTGAAAAACGGCGTGCATTTTACAATTGCTACAGGTCGTTCGCATTTACAAATTCGCGAATTTGTTGCAACTCTCGGTATTAAAATTCCGATTATAACCTGTAACGGTGGTGTCATCAGCACACCGGGTGATGAAAAAATTTTAAAGGCGTCATACATAAATCCGACAAGAGCCAAAGACATCTGCAGCTATTGTGAGGATGCGGGGCTTGATTATCTTATGTACACCGCGCGAAATATTTGCTATACAAAAAACAGTGAGCGAATTCTCGGCTATGTTCGCTATAATGCAGAACTTATGGCGAGTGGCAAAAATCTTGAGTATTCGGTGCCGCTTAAATGTATGGATGATGTGACGGATGAAGATTATAACGAGGCGATAAAGATTCTGGCGCTTGGCAATACCGCACGACTGTCCGAAATTGCAAGAATTTTCAATGAAGATAATGCGCTTACAATTGTAAGTTCGGGCAAAGGACTCATTGATATAATGACGGATTCGACGACAAAGGGAAGAGCGATAGAAATCATAGCAGAGGATTTGGGTATTTCGCTCGACTCTGTTGCGGTTTTCGGCGATAGCCCGAACGATGTTAGTATGTTTGAAACGGCAGGGATTAAAATAGCGGTTGAAAATGCAGTTGATGAAGTAAAGGCGCTTGCTACGCATATAACAAAAAGCAATAATGAAAACGGCGTAGCTTACGCACTTGAAAACATTTTAAAGGTGATTATTTAAATAAACTGCAATAATTAAAGCGAGCAAATAAAATATATACGCAAATTTCCGTGACAGCTGCTTTTCAATGAAATCAATAAAATTTTTATTGAAAACAATATCCGTTATAGCGAAAAAACAGTATAAAGCAATACAGAAAAAAAGCGGTACAGACAGAATGTGATGTTTAAAAGCGGAATGGAAATCCAGATGCAGAATAGATATGAAGCCACGCGTGAGTCCGCAACCAAAACAAGAAAAACCAAAGAGTTTTTTTATTGGGCACAGTGAAGTTTTAAAAATTAAAGTACAAGCATACAGAATAATAAAAAAGACAAACCCTACACAAATTGAATGTAGGGTATGTCTTTTCTTTTTGGGTGAATTTTTATATTTATGCCAAAGGTTGACCATAACTATCTCTGAATCCGCCGGACAAAATTGAAATCAAGTCAATTATAGTTCCAATGCCGCAAATTCCGTATGTTAAAAAGTGCAGAACACCGCTGCCTACTTTGCCAACATACATTCTGTGAAGCCCACCTAAACCAAAGAAACCGATTATACAAAGAATTAAAGCAACGGTCTTGCTCTTTCTCGGAACGCCGACAAAACCACCGTTTGCATTTGTATTAACATTGTTGCTTTCGTTGCTGTTTGTTATGTTTATTGTCGGTTGGCTGTTAGAAGATTGCTTTGCCTCATCTAAAACATTTCCCAGATCGTCTTTGCAATACATTCTGCCTTTTACCTCAACAAGACAGTCCTTGCAAAAAGGTTTGCCACAATAAGCACACATTCCCTGTGCATCAATTTCCGGATGATTTGTGCATTTCATATTATTTTTCCCCTTTATTATTTATTTTGATAAAGTAATCTCTTACTTTAATGAATACCTCTTTTGAAATCCAGATAACTGATATTCCGATAATTAAATAACTGATAAAACCGCCTATTATTAGAACAGGAACAGTGTTGGAAAAGTTTAAATTCTTGAAGTTAAAAAATGTGGTTTCAAAAGTGCCGATAAAAATCGCAATTCCTACGGTTATGACAAAGCAAACAAGTGCCAAGATAATTAAAAAGATTATTTGCGAAAAAACGGATTTTTTCTTCAAAAAAAGCACCTCCGAATATGTTATAATAACTGTTATAAAATATAACATATAACAGCACCAAATGTCAAGATATAATTTTTGATGAGGTGAGTTTTGTGAAAGAGAAGTTAATTATAAATAAAAAGAATTTAAAGGGCGAAGATGGCTATAAAACATTTTCGGTCCGAATTAAAGACGAAACAGTGAGCAAGCTGAATAAATTATCAGAGGAAACAAATCGTTCAAGAAATGAGCTTATAAATATTTTGTTGGATTATGCAATTGATAATAGTGAGGTAAAGTGAAAGGAAGGGCTTATAAGCCCTTCCTTTTTATATTTTACTAATTAAATGTGCTATTAAGCCTACAACTCCCGAGAGAGAAATTACTAAAATCGGGTTTGGCTTTTTAACGCGCAGATATATAAATGCAAGCACCAAAATGCCGACTGACAGGTAACTTACCGAATCCGGAAGTCCGAGGGCGGTGAGTAAAATTCCAATCCCTGCCGAGGCGATAAGTGACACAACCGCGGGGCGAAGTCCAAAAAGAATGTTTTGCATAACGGTTAGGTTTTTGTATTTATAATAGAGAAAAGCCAAAAGCAAAACGATTATAAATGACGGAGTGACACAACCGAGTGTTGCAACAATTGCGCCGAGGAGTCCTGCAACTTGAGTGCCTACAAAAGTTGAAGCGTTGAGCGCAATCGGACCCGGGGTCATTTGCGAAATTGTGAGCAGGTCGGTAAACTGTGCCATCGTAAGCCAGGAATTTTGCTCGACCACCTGCTCGGAGATAAGCGGAAGTGCGGCATATCCGCCACCAAAGCTGAAAAGCCCTATTCTGAAAAACGCCCAAAATAATTTAAGATAAATCATTTCGCACCCGCCTTTCCGAGCGCGCCGAGTATCAGACCTATAACAGCACAAGCTAAAATTACGAAAACAACATTTATATTAAGAAAATATGCTGCCGCGAATGATAAAAGCATAATTGCGATGGAAAAGGCATTTTTCTTCTTGAATATTCCTGCTGCCATACCGTAAACCACATCGCAGATAACTGCCGCAACGCCTGCCTGCATACCACGAAGCACTGCCGCGACATATTCGTTTTCGCAAAATGCGCTGTATGCAATAGAAATAATGGAAATAGTTATAAGCGGTGGCAGAACCGTTCCCAAAAGGCTTATTATTGCGCCGAGTATTCCGCCTATGCGGTAGCCGATTATAACGGATGCGTTAACAGCAATCGGACCGGGCGATGATTGGGAAATTGCAACTAAATCCAGCATTTCTTCTTCGTCAATCCAATGAAGCGTATCAACAAAGCGCTTCTGCATAAGCGGAACGATAACATATCCACCGCCGAAAGTGAATGCACTGAGCGAAAAAGTTGATGCAAATAATTTTAAATATGTTTTTAAATTTGCTTTCATTATAAACTCCTAAATTACAAAGCCGCCATTCGGGCTTAAAACTTGACCGGTTATAAATGAAGAATCATCGCTTGCGAGGAAAAGAACTGCTTTTGCAATGTCTGAAGGCTCGCCGAGTCTGCCAAGAGGTGTTTCTTCGATTAGTGCGTTTAAATCATCTTCGGAAAATGAATTTAACATATCGGTTTTTATAACGCCGGGCGCTATGCAATTAACGCGAACACCCGATGGAGCAACCTCTTTTGCAAGTGCGCGGGTAAGACCGATAATTCCCGCTTTTGAAGCGGAATAAGCAACCTCACAGGAAGCGCCCACGATGCCCCAGATTGAAGATATATTTATAATCACGCCACGCTTTTTTGAAATCATAGCGGGAAGCGCGCGCCGCGATGTATAAAAAGCACCGCTTAAATTTGTTGAGATTATTTTGTTCCAGTCATCATCACGCGTATCGGTCAAAAGACCTTCAAAGGAAACGCCGGCATTGTTTATTAAAATTTCAACCGCGCCCAGCTTTTCTTCAACCTCGCAAAAAAGCTTCTCAACTTCATCGGATTTTGAAATATCAGCTTTTACCGCAAGAGCATTACATTCTTTTGCAATAGAGAGTGCCTTCTCCTCACTTTTATTATAGTGCACACAAACGCGATAGCCTGAATCTGCAAAAGCTTTAGCAATTGCTGCGCCTATTCCGCGCGATGCACCGGTTACCAAAACGACAGGGTTCATAAAAATCACCTCTGAAAATTATAATAACAAGGTGCATATAAAAAATCAATAGCGATTTTGCATAAAATAGCCTTAAAGATTAAAAACTAACACTAGTTTTGGCAGGAGGGAAATAAATTATGAAAATGAGTAAGAGAGAGTATCAGGAGATGTCTGATAAAATGGCGAAGAAGTCTCCTCTTTTAATTGATACGGTAAAGGCGTTTGTAATAGGCGGTGCAATTTGTGTGCTGGGCGAGATAATCTTTGAAACATACAAGTATCTTTCAATTGAATATACGAGCGCGCAGGCGCTTACTTCGGTAACGCTGATTGGACTCTCTGCATTATTTACGGGTCTTGGTTTATATAATAAGCTTGCAAAGCACGCCGGTGCAGGAACGCTCGTTCCGATAACGGGATTTGCAAATGCAATTGTGTCTGCAGCGCTTGAATTTAAAAGTGAAGGATTTATTTTGGGAATGTGTGCGAAAATGTTTTCACTTGCGGGACCTGTTCTTGTAATGGGAACAAGTTTTAGTGTGGTGTACGGACTAATTTGCTTATTTTTTATGTAGAGAGGGCAAAATATGAGGTTGTCTAACGGAACAGTAATTTTAAAAAATCCGCCGTGTATTTTAGGCGGCGGTGCGGTTGGTGGAAAAAAAGAGTCGGAAGGGCCGCTTTTTGACTATTTTGATTACATCGGTGAAGATGGTAAATTTAATCAGGATACATGGGAAAAATCCGAGAGTGAAATGCAAAAAAATGCACTTGAATTTGCACTTAACAGAACAAATTTAAAAATATCGGATATTGATTTTATTTTTTCGGGTGATCTTTTAAATCAATGCACGGCATCATCGTTTGCGCATCGCGAAAGTAACACGGCGTATGTAGGCTTATACGGCGCGTGCTCGACTTTTGCGGAGGGGTTGTGTCTTTCGGCAATGTTTTTAAATGCAGGATATGCAGGTTATACTGCGACTGCCGTTTCATCGCATTTTTGTACTGCAGAGAGGCAATATCGCTATCCGTTAAACTACGGCGGTCAGCGCACACCGACCGCGCAATGGACGGTGACGGGCGCAGGAGTAACTATTATGGGAAAAGGCGGAAATGGTCCGCGAATTACCGCAGTAAATTTCGGGAATATCGTTGATATGGGCATTAAGGATGCAAATAATATGGGCGCGGCAATGGCACCCGCGGCTTATGATACGATAAGCCGTGTGTTTCGCGACACGAATACAACCCCTGACAGTTATGATTTAATTGTAACGGGCGACCTCGGAATACTCGGCAGAAAAATTCTGTGTGAATTATTTAAAAAGGAAGACGGCATAGAAATAGAAGATAAGCTTATCGATTGCGGTGCGGAGATTTTTTCATCCGATGCGCAGGATGTACATTCGGGCGGCTCGGGAGCCGGCTGCAGCGCCACGGTGTTTTCGAGATTTATCCTTGATGAAATAAAAAACGGAAGGTGGAAAAAAGTTCTGTTTGCAGGGACGGGAGCACTTTTGTCACCACTTTCAACTCAACAGGGCGAGAGTATTCCGTGTATTTGCCACGCGGTTTGTATAGGAGAATAATATGGAATTTATAAAAGCTTTTTTAGTCGGCGGGGCGCTGTGTGCAATAGCACAGGTAATTATAGATAAAACAAAAATAACTCCGGCAAGAGTGCTGACGGGCTATGTGTTAGCAGGGGCAATTTTGTCTGCAATCGGATTATACGGCCCGCTTGTTGCGTTTGGCGGAGCCGGGGCATTTGTTCCGCTTACGGGGTTCGGGCATCTGCTTGCAGAGGGCACGCGCACGGCTGTAATGGAAAAGGGAATCGTCGGCGTGTTCACGGGCGGAGTCTGCGCTGCGGCAGCGGGAATAACTGCATCCGTTGTTTTCGGCTTTTTAGCAGCACTTATTTTTAAACCGAAGCAAAAATAATTGAAAATTACGCCTTTGTGTGTTAAAATACACTTGAGGTGAGTATAATGGAATTAAAGACAGGAATTAAAGGTAAATACAGCGTAACGGTAGACGAAAGTATGCTTGCAAGCTCGGTCGGAAGCGGTCTTATCCCCGTTTTCTCAACACCGTTTATGGTTGCGATTATGGAATGTGCAGCATCAACGAGCGTTGCAGATGCGGTAGGCGATGGAAATGTTACCGTCGGAACAAAGCTTGATATTTCCCATCTTGCGGCAACTCCGTGCGGAATGGATGTCTATGCAACAAGTGAGCTTGTCGCGGTCGAGGGCAGAAAACTCACATTTAAAGTGGAGGCGTTTGATGCCTGCGAAAAAATCGGCGAGGGTATGCACGAGCGCTTTATTGTCGCTGCAGAAAAATTTGTCGCTAAATGTAATGCTAAAAAAGTTTAAAAAATAGATTGACAACCGAGTGAAAATGTGGTATTCTATTATGGCACTAAAAAAGAAAGTGCCATAGAATCCCTTGCCGCTGTGGTGGAATCGGCAGACACAAGGGACTTAAAATCCCTCGGTAGCAATACCGTACCGGTTCAAGTCCGGTCAGCGGCACCATCTATATCGCGGAGTGGAGCAGTCCGGTAGCTCGTCGGGCTCATAACCCGAAGGTCGTAGGTTCAAATCCTGCCTCCGCAACCAAAAATCGACAAGGTTCGACAGAATCTTGTCGATTTTACTTATTACCTATTCCTTCTTCACTATTCCCTAAAAAGATTTGTCGATTTTTGGAAAGTAATAAGTAATAGTGAATAGGGAAAAAGTTGAGGTGGCTTTGCTTTCGCAAAGCTTATTTTTATGTCTGCATCTTTATTGTTCTCCTTTTTTTGCCGAGGAGCTTTATGACAAAAAAGCGTACTGAAATTCAGTACGCCTTTTTTATCCGTTCTTTTCGAGAAAGGTTTTAATACATTCAAAGCTTGTTTCACTCAGGTCGTGTTCAAGCTTACAGCTATCCTCATAAGCCGTTGCTTCATCCACGCCGAGAATCATAAGTGCACGGGCAATAATTTCGTGGCGTTCCATCATACGGGTAGCAATTGAAAGCCCTTTTTCGGTAAGGCTTATGCCTCCGTTTTCGTCCACGGTAATGTATCCCTCCTCACGGAAAGATTTCATTGCCACCGAAACGCTGGGCTTAGCAAACCCCAGATGTGCCGCAATGTCCACGCTTCGCACATAGCCTTTTTCTTTTTTAAGCATAAGTATTGCTTCAAGATAATTTTCAGCGGATTCTTTAATTCTCATAAAAATTTTCCGTCCTGTTTATTTATTTTTTGTAAAACCTCATCAGGGTATGCACAACGCTTTCATCCTCAGATTTCACCGTTACGGTAAAGCCTTCCTCGTCCTCTGATATAAAGGTTTTAAGGGTTTCGCCCAGTTTTACCTCTTTTTTATACACAACCTCAAAACGGTCTACTTCAGGAAATTCCACACCGTTATGCACAAAAGCATATTGCGCCAGAGTGAGGTAACGGGTATTATTCATATGATAGTTCATATCTATCCAGTCAAGAGGTATTTCATAGGTGTATTGCCATTTATATTCCTCCGGAATTCCGATTCTGACCTCTATATCTTCATCAGGAAAGCCTGTTTTTTCTACTGTTTCGTAGTTGCCGAGGTTAGGGTCGTGCCGTGCAGGAAGTCCCTTTTCAAAATCAATTTTCACCCACTTTGAAGAGCATACCGCCAGAAGCTCACCAGTTTCCGAAAGAAGTTCAAACTCTCTGTAGGAAAACACTCTTTTGAAGCTTCTGACCCAGGTACGGGCAACAACGCTTTCACCGTGTTCAGGGCGTTTAATTACCTTTGCCTTCCAGGAAAGCAACAGCCATGTTGTGTGTGTGGTGGTTACTGTTTCCTTGAAGCCGTCACCCACCGCGCTGGCGTGCATACCTGCTATATTTTCAAAAAATGTAAGCATTGAAGAATTTTTAAGCAAAAGGTCACGGTTGATATCCTTAAAGCCTACATAAAATTTATATTCCATTATATTTCACCTGACATAACCAATTTTTCGAGAAGCTTTTCCACCGCTTCAATATCGGAAACCGCAGCGGTTTCGCTTGGTGTGTGAATATACCTTGTGGGTACGGAAACAGCTCCTGAAGGTACGCCGCCTGAGGTTATCTGCATTTTTGCCGCATCGGTTGTTCCACCTGTGAGAATTTCAAGCTGATATGGAATTTCGTTTTCCACCGCCAGTTTTTCAAGAAGGTCCCGCACTTCCGGTGATGCCATCATACCACCATCTTTTACCTTGATTGCTGCACCCTTTCCAAGAGATACCGCCATAGGGTCGCTGTCGGGAGTATCCCCCGTGCCGGTAACATCCACCGCAATTGCCACATCCGGTTCTGTTCCGAAAGCGGCAGGACCTGCACCCTTTAAGCCAACCTCTTCCTGAACGGTAAATGCAAAAAACAAATCGCAGGCAGGGGCTTTAACCTTTTTTGCAAGGTTCAGAAGAACAAAGCAGCCCACTCTGTCGTCAAGCTTACCGCTTGTAACAACCTTTCCGTTATTATGGTAAACCGTTTCAAACTCCGCCATATCACCAATTTTAACAAGCTTTTCAGCCTCTTCCTTTGAATCTGCACCGATATCAATGTACATATTCTTTATTTCCGCTTTTTCGGAATAACCGATTACGCCCACGGTACCACCGGGAAATTTCACTCTTTTATAAGGCAGATGTGCTGCAGTAAGACCACCTACCGGTGCAAACCGAAGAAAACCTTTCTCGTCAATAAAGGTGACCATAACACCAATTTCATCCATATGTGCCGCCAGAAGAAGCTTTTTGCCCGGTCCCGGAATGTGGGCAATTACATTGCCTATGTTATCACGGGAAACCTCACAAACCCCTTTCAGCTCCTTTTCTATAAAATCTCTTACGCTGTTTTCGTGGCTTGAGGGACCGTAAAGACCAATTAATTTTTCAAGCATAGCTCATCAATCCTTTCGCAGATTTTTATGGCAAGAGCCTTTGCCGAATCAAAATCCTTTTTGCTTATTACACAGGCAGGTGAATGAAGATATTTGCAAGGTACAGCCATAGCAAGGGTTCTTGCACCGCAGCCTGCCACCTGATATGACCCTGCATTGTTACCTCCGCTTCCTGTTTTTTTAACCTGCCAGGAAATGCCCTCCTCTGTGCCGATTTTCTTTGCAAAATCAAGCATCTGCTCGTTGGCAACCGAAGAGTTTTCCATAAGTGAAAAGGTAACTCCCTCACCTGATTTTGTCACTCTCAGGTGGTCAGGTACCCCTTCACAATCCGCACAGATTGTAGCTTCTAAGGCGATTGCAAAATCAGGCATAACCGCCCTTGCCACAACTGCCGCACCGCGGCAGCCGATTTCCTCCTGAACGGTAAATGCTGCATAAAAATCATAAGCCGGCACAGCATTTTTCAGCATTTCAATGAGAATTGCACAACCCACGCGGTCATCAATTGCATTAGCCTTTATAAAGCTATCACCAAATTCCACATAGTCGCTGTCAAAGCAGACATACTCACCTACCTCCACAAGCTCCTGTGCCTCTTCCTTTGATGATACACCGATATCTATATACATATCCTTCTTTTTCGTAACATTTTTCCGTTCATCTGCTGTTGTGAGATGCAACGCCTTAAGCCCTATGACCCCGGGCACACGGTTTTCACCGCAAACAACTCTTTTACCGGGAAGCATACGGTCATCAATTCCACCAACCTGTTCAAATTTCAGGTTGCCCTCCTCGGTTATGCCCTTAACAATGAGTCCGACTTCGTCCATATGAGCATCGGCAAGGAATTTTTTTGAGGAATCCTTTCCTTTTTTAAAGGCTATTATGTTTCCCATTCTGTCAACCCTTACGCTGTCACAGCAGGGGGTTATTTCCTTTAAAATCAGTTCTCTTACCTCGTCCTCACAGCCCGAGGGACCGAAAGCAGCTGTAAGCTTTTTCAGCATAAAAATTCACCCGCTTCCAAAACATATTCCACAAGCAATTTCACAAGATTTTCCATATCACCGCTATTTACTGTTTCAATACCGGTGTGCATATATTTAAGGGGAAAGGACGCCATTACACAAGGCACACCGCCACCAAAAATTTCAATAACTGTTGCATCTGTTCCCGTGTCAGCGGCTTCCACCTCAACCTGATAGGGGATTTCTTTTTCCTTTGCAACCCTTTCAAGCTCTTTTGTATATTTTCTGCTCAGCACAGGACCCTTGCATATAACGGGGCCGTCACCCGGCTTTGACGAAGAAAAAGGCGCACACTCGGGAGTTTTGCCGAAAGTAGCATCCACCACAACTGCAAGGTCGGGGCGTACATTAAAGCTGCCTGTTCCGGCACCCTTTCTGCCAAGCTCTTCCCCTGTTGTGAGCATTACACAAACATTTACGCTAAGGCTTTCTCCTTTAAGCTTTTCTGCAGCTCTCAGCACAGCCCAGCAACCTGCTCTGTCATCAAGAACTCCTGCCGAAATGTTCTCTCCAAGCTCTCTTATGCTCTGCCTGAAGGTTATGGGTGTTCCGATTTTCACAAGAGCTTTAAGCTTTTCGGAATCAAAACCGGTATCAATTGCAAGTGATTTGCAGGGTTCAGGCTTTTGCTGTTCCTCTTTAGTGAGAATGTGAGGGGGTTTTATACCAATCAAACCGTAAACCTCCTCTTTACCGTGAATTATAACCTCACTTCCGGGAAGTACACGGTCATCCACACCGCCAACCGGTACAAATTTAACACAACCGCTTTCTGTAATTTCGCTTACAATAAGTCCGATGGAATCGTAATGGGCACACAGCATAACCGTGGGGGCATCCTCATTTTCACAGTAAAGATAGCCCGTAAGGTTTCCCATAGCATCCTCACAAACCTGGTCAAAAAGGTTGTCCATGTAGTATTTAAGCTCATTATTGTCCTGTTTTTCAAGACCTGAAACACAGGGCATTTTCAGTAATTTTTCAAGAAATTCCATTAACCTATCAAATCCTTTAAAGTTCTTTTACAAGCTTTTTAAAAAGGTCACCGCGCTCTTCAAAATTGTTAAACATATCAAAACTTGTGCTTGCAGGCGAAAGCAAAACAACATCACCTTTTTCCGCATTTTCCCGTGCAAGGCTTACCGCCTCCGGGTATGTGGAAGCGTGGAAAATTTCCGGAATACTCTCTCCCCCGGCTTTTCGCACCGCCTCTTCAATAACCTCTGCGGTTTTTCCTATAAGCACCAGCTTTTTAACCTTTTCACAGATAGGGGCACCAATTTCATCGTAGGGTATGCCCTTATCCTTACCGCCTGATATAAGCACAACATTTTTATCAAAAACCGAAAGCGTGTTTATTGTTCTGTTAGGGCTTGAATCTATAGAGCTGTTGTAATATTTCACTCCGTCAAGCTCACGGACAAACTCAATGCGGTGCTGAACACCTTCAAATTCCTCTGCCACACTCTGCACCTGTTCTTTTGTAACTCTGCCCAGAGTTGCTGCAATGGCTGTCATATAGTTATACACATTATGCTTGCCCACAATACGGATTACATCTGTATCAAACCATTTTTCACCGTTTACAGAAATGCTTTTTCCGTCACAGTAAACATCCGCTTCTCTGCCGTAGGAAATGCTTACCTTTTCACCGGGAACTTCCCTGCCGATTTTTTCGGTAAGCTCGTTATCAAGGTTTACCACAAGACGGTTTTTCTCACCGAACCCGGCGGTTATGCGGCGTTTTGCTTCAATATATTCTTCGTAATCCCTGTGCCAGTCAAGATGGTTTGGGGTGATATTTGTAATTACCGCCACATCCGGGCTGTGGGTCATATCGAAAAGCTGAAAGCTCGAAAGCTCAACTATTACCTTGTGATGGGGCTGAATTTTTTCAATATCCCCAAGAAGCGGTCTGCCTATGTTACCTCCAAGGTGACAGGTAAAGCCTGCCTTTTTCAGCATTTCACAAACAAGTGTTGTGGTGGTGGTTTTGCCGTCCGAGCCGGTTATTGCAAAAATTTCGCAGGGGCAAAGCTCAAAGAACAAATCCATCTCAGAGGTGATTACCGCGCCTTTTTCCTTTGCTTTTTCTATCTGCGGTAAATCGGGACGGATGCCCGGTGTCCGGAAAACCACATCTCCTTCAATATCCTCAAGATAGTTTTCACCAAGCACAAGCTTTACACCCATACCTGAGAGCTTTTCGCCAAGCTCACCCAAATCCCCTCTGCGGTCACGGGCGGTTATTACTGCGCCTCTTTCCGCAAGAAAGGCTATAAGCGGAACATTGCTTTTGCCAATGCCCAGCACAGTAACCATTTTATCCTTTATGTAATTTGAAAATTCAGATAAATTCATAACATATCCTCCTGAACTGCAAAATGCACCTGCAGGTGGTCTGCAGGTGCTAGACTCAAAACTGATTCAGGTAGTTTTTAACAATTTCTTCAAGAAGGTCGTCACGCTGAATCTGTGTGATAAGTGAGCGTGCACCGTCGTGGCTTGTGATGTAAGTAGGGTCGCCTGAAATGATATAACCCACCATCTGGTTTACGGGATTGTAGCCTTTTTCCTTAAGCGCCGCGTAAACTCTTTCCACAATACCTCTTATTACCATTTCCTTGTTCTGGTCACCTTTAAAAAACAAAGTATCCTGAGTTGCCATTTTCCTTTTCCCCTTTCGTATATAACAGTTTTTTAATGTTTATGTTCTGTGAAATATCCCCGAAGATTCACCTTTGCAAGGTAGCCGTCATTTTTTTCAATGGGTCCTTCCTCGCAAGGTTCAAACTTCATAGCTTTG
The DNA here is from genome assembly GCA_045546415.1 of Clostridia bacterium. GTDB lineage: Bacteria > Bacillota > Clostridia > RUG12999 > RUG12999 > RUG12999. Next base: position 15,610 of record JAZQCS010000104.1, read on the forward strand.
CAGAGAACTTCATACTCCTTTAAATTTATGTAAACATCATAAATGCCGTGTAATTCAAGAAAATTAAGAGCACTTACAAGCACTACATACTGCATTTTTGCTTCGTCGGTTTTAAGAGCTTCTATGTATGCACCGCCGGGGCAGATGTTAAACTCCACAGCACCGGTAAGCTTTTGCTCATAGCACAGCATACAAAGTCCTTTTATTTCTTTATCGAGATACAGCTCCGCTTCGGGAAGCTGTTCGGGTGTTGCCATTTTTATACTGAACATTTTTTACAGCCTTTCATAAGTAAATCTATCTCAGCGTTTCTCAGGTGACGCCATTTTCCTTCAGGCAGATTTCCAAGAGAAACCCCGCCTATTTCCACACGTTTAAGGCGAATTACCGGAAACCCTACCGCTTCGCACATTCTGCGCACCTGCCGTTTTTTACCTTCACCGATTATCACCTTTATGTTGGATTCCCTTTCGTTTGCACCGATAAGCTCAACCTCGGCAGGACGGGTAACATAATCACCGATATCCACTCCTGCTCTCAGTCTGCGTATAGCTTCGGGGGTAACCATACCACGGGTCCATACAAGGTAGGTTTTTTTCAGCTTGCCTCCGGGGTGCATAATTGCATTTGCAAAATCTCCGTCGTTAGAGAGAATAAGCATTCCCTGAGTGTCATAATCAAGCCTGCCCACCGGATAAATTCTCGCGTGAACATCCCGGGTAAGCTCCATTACCGTAGGACGGTCAAAATCGTCCGAGGTGGTGGTAATGTAGCCTGCCGGTTTGTTAAGCATTATATAAAACTTTTTCTGTTCGGGACGGACATCTTTTCCGTCCACCTCAACCGAGTTAACCTCCGGGTCAATTTTTACACCCATCTCGGTTACAACCTTGCCGTCCACACGAACTCTCCCCATACGGATAAGCTCCTCAGCTTTACGCCTTGAGGTGATTCCGCTGTCGGCTATATACTTTTGTAATCTGAGTAATTCCATATTATTTCCCCATAATCCAATTTATAATGCGAAGGAATATGTTGGGCTTTTTCTCCCTTGGCATATCCTCTGCCGCCACAAGGTCAACACTTCCTATGGAAGCATCCCCCTGATAAAATTCCATTTTTCCAAGAACTCTGCCTTTTTCCACAGGAGCCTTTATTTCCTCCTCAAAAACGGAAACCCTGGTATTGACAGTTGCATCCTTCCCCAGAAGAACTCCGAAATCCTCTGCTGCAACAACTGATATTTCGGAGGCTTCGCCTCCCTTTACCTGTACACAGCCATAGCCGTGACCCTTCTGTGCAAGACTTAAGCTTTTGAAATTTTCAAAGCCGTAATCGAACATTGCAATGTGGTCGTTCCAATCCTCACGGTCGTTAAGTGTAACCGTAATTATCCTCATTCCGTCACGGGTTGCGGAACCCACAAGAGTTCTGCCCGTTTCCGGAGTGTAGCCGGTTTTAACACCGTCTGCACCTTCGTACATATTAAGCAATTTGTTGTTGTTTGTAACATACTTTGTATGCACATCTGCATCAATGTTAAAGGAGGTCGAGCTCACAAGCTCAGCAAAGCCCGGCAATGTGAACCCGTAACGGGTTATCTGTGCAAGGTCGTAGGCAGAGGTGTAATGTCCCTCCTCGTGCAGACCGTGGGGGTTTTTGAAATTTGTATCTCTCAGCCCCAGTTCTCTCGCTTTTTCAGTCATCATTTTTGCGAATTCCTCAACCGAAGGGGCAAGATGCAGAGCAACTGCCGTTGCACCATCGTTTGCGGAACGGAGCATCATTGCGTAAAGCAAGGTTCCGAAAGACATTTCATCGCCCTCTTCAAGGTAAAGGCTTGAGCCCTCCACCCCTATGGCACGGGGGTCAATTTTTACAATTTCCTCCATACCTCCATGTTCAAGGGCAAGAATTGCTGTCATAATTTTTGTTGTGCTTGCCATACCCATTCTTGTGTAGGCATTTTTTTCGCATATAACCTCACCGGTCAATGCATCAATAGCAACAGAAGCCTCTGCCGATGTGCCAAGTGCCATGGCCGGAACACCTCCAAGAAATGACACCACCAGCACAAAGCACAGAAAATGTTTTAAAAAATTCAAAAGAAACTCACTCTCCATACCTTTTTTCTACATAATATGATCAGGTACGGGGATATTATTCTTCGTTTTCTTTTGCCTGATTTTCCACATAGGATTTAACAATATTGTTAAGCTTGTCCACCATAGGAGGAACCATATCTATAATTTTTTCAATTGTTGACTGGTCTGTTGTCATTGGTACAACGCGGACATTTCCGTCTTTAAGCACCATAAAGCCCATAGGCTCAACCGAAAGACCTCCGCCGCTTCCGCCTCCGAAGGGATATTCCTCTTTTAAAGCATCCTTTGAAGGAATTTCAACACCTGCCGCACCAAAACCGCAGGAAACCTTGGTTACCGGAATTATAACGCTGCCGTCGGGAGCTGTTACAGCATCTCCCACAACTGTGCTTACCTTTACAACATCCTTGATGGAATTCATCATACCGTCAATCATTTCGTTTATATTACCCTTCATTTTCCTTACTTCCTTTCACTTTAATAATTTTTATTTCTTTTAAAAGCTCCCGTACCGCTTCACGCAAAGCAGGGCTTTTAGTATATGCATAAACAAGACAAATTATAAGAAAAAGCGGCCGCACCTGAAGCCAGGTTATGTTTTTTATGCTTATTCCGTCCTTTGCCACAAAATCCGGAGTAACACGAAGCTTATATTCATCGGTTTTAAACCGGCACACAATAACCTGTATTGCTCCCATAAGTGCCGCTGAAACCGCCGGATACACCAAACCGTTTTTCATGGGGTCCTCAAGAGCAACCTTGCACCACACACATTGCTTTTTAAAAACAAGAGTTTTTCCCGGAATCCAGGCAAGCTCTTTTACAATCTCCGCAATGCTTTTTATTATCTGAACAGCATCTGCATCGGATTTTTCACGGGTCTTTCCGGTTTTTTTAGGTTTTTTTACCTCTGACGAAGCAAGCTGTTTGTCAAAGAAAAACCAGGTAAATTTCACCAGATATTCAAACCCTTCTTTTTTTGTATATATAACCTCTGTGTACAACCCGGTTTTAACGGAAAGCAACAACAGTACAAGCAGCACAACCGTGCCAAGCACCGCTGATGCAATCAGCAAAATTTTCATTTTTTCACGCCTTTCGGTAGTGATTTACTCCGGCTTTTTTTCCGGTTCAAGGGTTACCTGCTGAGCCTCCTCTTCTCCGTCACCGTAGAACAGAGTCTGAAGGGGTATTGCATGAATGTTGGGCATATCCGAAATGTCCGTAAGCCCGAAGGTACGGAGAAAAACATCGGTTGTACGGTAAATAAGCGGTTTTCCCGGAGTTTCAAGCCTTCCGCATTCCTCTACAAGCCCGCGTTCAACAAGACGGCTCAGAGCCGCATCGCTGTTTACACCACGGATAAACTCAATTGTGGAACGGGTTACGGGCTGGTTGTACACCACAATGGAAAGGGTTTCCAGCGCCGCATTGGAAAGGTTACTTTTCTGTCTGGGTTCAACAAGCTTTATGATATAATCGTAATATTCATTATTTGTACAGATATAGAACTTGTCCTGCACCTGCTTTATGGCAAGACCTCTTTTTTCTCTTGCCCATTTTCCCGACATGGCCGAGGCTATTTCACCTGCATTGTCAAGACCGGTAATGTTCACAAGCTCTTCTGTTGTTACGGGGTCCCCCGAAGCAAACAAAACCGCTTCAATAACACTTTCGGCTAATTTTAAATCCATAAAAAATTCTACCTTTCGGTTTTATATTTCGTTATCAATGCCTTCAAATTCTTCACCTAAAGGCTCTGTATCGTTCAAAGTAAGGGTGAGTGCATCGTTTTCGTCGGATGCGGTCATCTTGCCCCTTCTCATAAGTTCAAGCACCGCCAGGAAGGTGGAAACCGCCTCCGCGCGGCTTAACACATCTGCAAAAAGGGTTTCAAAGGAAAGACTCTTTCTGCCTGAAAACCTTTTATAAATGTGGTAAATTCTGGTTTTTACGGGAACTGTTTCCCTTTTTACTATTGTTTCCAGCGCTTCCCTTTTTATAACAAAATCGTCCTTTTCACGCTTACGCTCCATTACATCCTCAAAGGCACGAAGAAGCCTTGAAAGAGGTATTCGCTCCTCCACCACCTGAACCCGTGGAAGCTTTATTTCATCGGGAGCTTTGTAAAACACATCGAAATCGCTGTTTTGTTTGCCTTGAAGAAATGCCGCCGATTCCTTATACTTAGCATATTCAATAAGGCGGTCAACAAGCTCCGTTCTGGGGTCAACGCCCTCCTCCTCTTCCTCGTTGCCGGGAAGAAGCATACGGGATTTTATAAGAAGCAGGTGTGCCGCCATAACAAGGAACTCGCCTGTTCCTTCCATATCCAGGTCCTGCATCTGTTCAACATATTCTATATATTGATTTGTAATTTCCGCAATGGGAATATCGTAAATGCTTACCTTGTTTTTGTGAAGCAGATGAAGGAGTAAATCAAGAGGTCCCTCAAAGGTAAGCGCATCCAGTTTGAAATTCATTCCCTCATCCTTTCTGTGTTAATTCAAAAAATTCAGAATAATTATGGGCAGTACCGATACCGCCTGCATAACAAGGTTTCTCATAAACCTTATAACCGGGTCGAGGGCACCTATATACAACAGGGCAAAAAGCACCACCTGAATGTAAATTTCATATCTATAAACCGTAAACTGCCACTTAAGGGGCAAAAATGAAAGTACAATTTTCGACCCGTCAAGAGGAGGTATGGGAATAAGATTAAACGCTGCAAGGGTTACATTAATTATAACCGTGTAAATAAGGTATTCCGTTATAAACCCATGAAGCTGAACCCTCATTACCGCACACAGAGTGAAAATAACCATAGCCAGGGTAGCAAGAAGAAAGTTTGAAAAAGGACCTGCTGCCGCCACAAGAAAAGTGCCCATTTTTTTGTATTTTAAATTACCGAAATTAACCGGTACCGG
>JAZQCS010000105.1:0-47075 GCA_045546415.1 Clostridia bacterium
CGAACCTGAAACGGATGGAATTTTGAGGGGATTTTGGTGCGGAAGATGCAGCAAGGCTGACGCCTTGCAAAGATGACAAGCCGAAATACACCGAAATTCCGCTGTTTAAGGCGCGGTTCGGATATCTGCTGTCACCCTAAGCTTTCGCGGTCTGTGACCTGTAAAACAGCAAATTTTCTTTTTCATTTTTTCACCTTTCTTCGTTTTGACCAGTATAGCGGACAACATTTTGTTAAATTATATCATACAATATAAATAGATTCAACTACTATTTTGAGAGGTATGAATTATGGAACAGAAAATTCGTTGCGACCGTCATATGGGAAACAACCTTAAAATGCTGAGAATAAAAAGCGGAATATCTCAGGAAAAGCTATGTGCAGAGCTACAGCGTCGCGGTTGTGACATTGGCAGAAGCACCTATGCAAAATACGAAGGCGGAGAACTGAATATCCGCGTAAGCGTCATTATTGAATTAAGAAAAATTTACAATTGCTCTTTTGACGATTTCTTTGAGGGACTTGATGTAACAATATCCGAATAAACTTTAACCGACCTGTGTCTGTACACAAGCCGGTTTTTGTTTATTAAAAAATTAGCAAAAAACTATTGCAAAATCACAAAAAATATGATATAATGAATAATAGGTCAAGTAATAGTTCAACAAAAGAACAGGATATACCTGATTCTTTAAGAGGAAGCTCCAAATGGCTTAAGGACTTATACGGAAATTTGAGCTCTGTAAAGCCTGTGGGTATTTCACAAAAGAAACGGTTAGAATCTTTGCTTTCGGATTTTAACACAGAAGCTGAAAATATAGGTAAGCTTGATTTAAAAACAAGAGACCTTCCCCACATTCAGGAATACATGAAAAACAAGTACGGCAAAAGCCATATCTTCGGTTCTTCTGAAGGTATTATCGGTTCACAGGGAAAGTCAAATGCCCCCGATAATTCTGTTCCTGATAACTCAAAAAAGAGCATTTCCCTTCCAAAATACAGACCCTTTCCGAAACAGCTTTCACCGGACACAGGGCGCAGCATTCCAAACACACCAACTTTGAACTTTCCCCGGCAGAACGACTCCATACATAATTATCCGCTTGCTACCGGTGAAGCTTCTGCCAAAGTTGAAAACCTTCCATTCATATTCGGTAAACATTCAAATAAAGTTGAAAATTTACCGTTCAGGATCGGTAAGGATTCAAATAAAGTTGTTTCGCTGAATAACTTTGCTTTTAATAATGCAAATTTCGTTAACCTTAAAGCATCAATTAGCCCACGTATCGACATACGGACATTTTATGAGTCTATAGTGAACGGTGTTCAAAGAAAAGATATTGGAACAGCTTTTATTCTTTCTTTAGAAGCAAAGGATAAAGCAAAACAATACGCAGAAGAAAAAGGGCTTGATGGTATTAATAGCAACGAAGCTGATGCATACCGCCATTTTTATTGGAATTACGAAATGTGCAAAAAAATGGATCTCGGTGATGCCCTACGTTGTTCAAGTGCACACGAAATAGCATTCTTACAAGAACACAAGTGGGTTACTGACTCTCACACAGGAAATAAAGACGAACGTGATGCATTTATGCCATTCACCGTAATAATGGATGTTTGGAATAACAGGCGAGCGATGTATGCGTATAAAACTGGCAATTACGAAAGTGTAGAAGAAGCTTTTAATGATTGTCTGCAAAAAGGACAGCTTATGACCAACCCTAATGATGCGTATAAGTTTTTAGGAGCCGAAGAACATATGGTTGCCGTTAAAGAGACAGATCAGGGTAAGATATGGGGATTTCATATAACATTTACATACTTAAACGGCGTAATTGTTGATATGCGGCTGGACGAGTCGGTATACGGAACAAATGAGGAGCATCATATATGATAAAAAAATGTATCTTTGTTTTTTTTACGGTTTTAATAATATGTTATGATATAGTGTTTGTCGCATTGGCAAGTGTCCGGTTTATTCCGGTTGAAACCACGGCTTACATAGTTTCATCATTTCCCGCTGACCATACAGTTTCTGATTTAATGAAAAAAACAAATGGCAGAAACTTAAGGCAAAGCAAGGCTGAATACCTTCAATTTACTTCGGATAATGAGCATTTAAAAGCTGTAAAAAAATATAAATATACATTTGATGTCAAACTAAGTTTACACCAAATAAACAAGTTAAAAAACGAGCACAAAGAACTGTTGTTGTTTTTTGAAAATGAAAAACCCCGGGAATGTACTGAGTACGAAAGGTTCTATGTGGAGCAGGAAACCGCAATACATCCTATACTTCTTTCAGAGGTGAATTATGAATAAAAAAATTTCTATATTGCTTGGGTGTAATGCTATTTTCTTAATATGTATAGTGGCACATTTTTTTCTCCCGGTTTCCTCAGGTGTTACTCTTTATATGTACAATGACAAGACGTGGGTTGCTGACGAGGTTGCTTCAATGCTTAAGGATTGTGAAGTTACCCGATATGTGAACCAATCAACAAAATATGTATATCCTTCCCCCAAAACCGGGCCATGGAGCGAATATGTATATGTTTTGAGAGGAAAAGCTTCCAGGTTTACACTTTACCGCATTGACAGAATCTACAGAATTAACTGTTATAATATTTCAACCGTGGTAAACCCCGATTATTCTGTACAAGAGCAAGGGCTTATCTGGAGTTGGATAGAGTAAATCTGAGAGTATACCAGCCTGTCTGAAAATCGTGGAAGAGCGTATCAGAATGCCCGCAATTCCACTTCTGGAAACACACCGAAAAACTCTGTTTCTTCAAACTTCGATTACGACACCACCCTTTCCTACAGTCAGGAATATGACGCAAGGGTAGAAATATTTCAAAAACGCCTTGTGGATTTAGGCTACCTTGATGTACCGGAAGGTGAATGGGGCTATTTCGGACGCAAAACCCAGGCTGCCGTAAATGCCTACAAGGAGGATCACGACCTTGGCAATGACGGTGAATATCACGGTGTTGTAGGCAAGGAAACCTGGCAGTCCCTGGGTTTGCTTTGCCGTGAGCAGAAAGATATTGATGCCGGAGTGGAAATCGTCACAATAGATGGTAAGCAGTATTTTGATATAACGGTGCCTTTAATGAAACAATTAAACGAGGTTACACAAACAGCGCAAATCTTACGATATGCTCCGCTCTATATTTCAAGTGCATGGTTTATAAGTAAAGTGGCACCAAAACAGTCCTGGGATATAAAACATCCTCCATCATGGAAAAAAACATTAAAAACAACTTTTCCCGGAGGTCCTAATGAACCTGTTGTGGTTAATGGTGAAGTGTATACGACACAGGAACTCGGCAATATCACCTATGGGTATATTGGTGCCGCATTAGGATATACTCTGCCTTTGCTTTACACCGGCTCTTTTGTTGCTGCTTTACCTAAAAATGAAAGAGATCTACTGAATGAAATGACAGATAGACCAATGATTCAAAAGGGCTATGAGTTGTATCATTCCTAAAATCATCAGAGGAGAGCTGCTTAAGATGAAAAAAACACGAAAACCGGTCGTTATTGTAGGAATAATTCTTATTGCAATGATACTTATATTCACTTTCGGTAAAGAAGTAAGTTTTTTATCTTTAATTATACACAACCAGTTTGTAAAGCCAAGTGAAGTAAAAATGGAAAAGATTTTCAAAAGGGATAAAACTTTGCTTGAAGATGTAAGCACCGCACTTTTGAATAGTGAAGGGGATTTTTATATTATTGGAGAATTTGCTTCATTGGATTTGAGTGAGGATGCAGACCGACTCGATGAGACCACATTAAAAAAGGTAAAGATGCTCATAAACAGAAAAGGCTACTCTGTTATTTTAAAAACAGACAACGAGGTGTATTTTCAATATTGGGAAAATTTAGACGAAAGCAGAGGTTTTGCCTACTGTAATCATCCTGAATCTCCTAAAACTATTATGCTGCTCGTATATAGTAAATCGCTTGGTGACAACTGGCATTACTGCGAGGACAGCTTTAATCGTTGGAAAGTGCAGAACGCAGGGTAATACTTTGGGACGTCAGTCTGGAAAGACAGGGGAGAAAGACAGGGAGAAAGACAGGGGACGGTTCTGTGTCTTTTTTGACCATATAGCGATAAAAGAAGGATTTGACTATTATGAAAAGCAAAACAAGTAATTTAATATTTTTGTTGTTTATTGTACTTGTTTTTATCGGTATGCTTTTTCCTTTTTTTCCGTTTACAGAATGGGAAACCCGTATCAGTTTTAAACACAATCGGGAGGAAATGGAAAGCATTGCCGCAAGTCTTTATACCGAGGAACAATCTACCTTTATAGAAAACAGTAATGGATATTGGGCAGAATCGGAAAATGATCATTTAAAAAAAGCTTACCTTTTTTTGAAAAAAGAAAACTATATACATATAAATGTCTACGGTAATACTGTTTTCTTCTGTAAAAAAACAGATTATTCCGGTTATACAGGCATTGCCTTCACTCACGACGGCAGACTTCCTCAAAGCAACCAAGGAAGGATATATAGTAAAAAGTTGGATGATAACTGGTATTATTGTAACATTGATTAAAGCTGCAAAGCAACTTTGGATGATACTCCCGTTGTCCCCCCTCCACAAGTACAACGGTAAAGATATAGGAGTGAGTATAAGTGCAAAACGCAATTAAAAAGTTTCGTAAAATTATTCGTATTACCTATATAGTTCTGGCATCCATCCTGCTGATTTCGGCAATTGCAGGATACATAACTTTAAGAATTAACACAAGAGGAAACGAACCTATTTTTATTCCGCCTTCAAGAAAATATATCGAAAAAACATTCATTGAAAAATACGGGAAAGAAATGGAAGAAATTGCGGAGTTTGCATTAACAAAGGAATATTTCCGATGGAATGACAGCGATTGTGAAACCGATAAGGATTACAGAAAATTTGTCAAAATAGACGATGAATATAAAAATGTCAGCGAAACATTCCCTATGATAGATACCTTATACGAAGAAGGTCTGAATCTTATTGTCTTAGCGGATGGGTATGTTAATTTTAAGGTTTGGACAAATTACATCGCAACAAATACCGGTTTAATTTACAGTAAAACAGGGGAGTTTAATTACAACTATAAAAGCGATGTGACTTTTGAAAGAATTGAAGGAACAAACTGGTACTATTATTTGTATGATTACGAATGGTAACGACATAAAAAAGACAAGGGACGGTTCTATGTCTTCGGAATTATCAGGTGAAATATTTTGCCGCGACTTTGTAAATGATTGCAAAACAGGAACAAAAAATAAGAAGTGTTATATATCACACAACAGAAAAAATGTCGTGAAGGGATGAAGATATGAAGAAAAACATCTTAATAGGAATTATTTCGCCTTTGTTTCTTTTTTTTGCTTTAAATGTTATTCGATATATAATATATACCGATGCTTTCAGCGGTCTTGGATGGTTTGACGATATTTTATTTTACTTGCTTCCTGCTTTACCGGGAATATCTCTTATGTTTCTGCTGGTAAGGAATTCGATGAAGGAATATTTTAAGTCATTGAGTGTTTGCTTTTTGATATCCTTTGCAGTAACGATTCTTTATATATTCTTAGGAATAGACCAGATTATAAGTATGGCAATTACAGGATATGAAGATTTGGGCTTGGGAGACGGTCTGTTGATGGTTATTATATTTCATTTTTATGCGGTCTCCTGCCTGGCAGGTACAATTGTTGCAGGAATAGTGACTTTTGTAAAGAAAAGGATAGCAGTGCGTAATGCAAAAAAAGAAGTAATATCAATAAGTTAAAGGAATGGTGACACCGTGGGGTGACACTTTTGTCATATTTTTGAGATCCTTCGGTCAAAGTTAAACCCTTTGGGTTTTGCTTTTTCCCTCAAGGATGACATTATCCTGTTTTGTCATTCTGAAACCGAAGGTTGAAGAATCTCGCTTTGAAAAGGCAAGGGACGGTTCTATGTCTTCTGACGTGCCATTTTTGTCATCTTTTTTAGTTGCAAATTTGTCACAGGCACGCCCTCACAGTAAACATTTTTCAGTTTTTATTTATCATTTCCTTTCATAGTAAGTTTTTTTAAAAGGCGGCTCAACCTATCCGGTTGAACCGCCTTGTTTTATATGCCGTAATCTATGGACATTTTTTCTTTGTACTGTCCCGGAGTCATACCGGTTTCCTTACGGAAAATGTAGTTGAAATATGATTGGGAGGAAAATCCGCTTGCCATTGCAATTTCCCCTATGGAATCCGCCGTGGAAAGAAGCCTTCGTTTTGCTTCCTCCATCCGCTTGTTTAAAATGTATCTGTGTACCGTCTGCCCCACAGCACTTTTAAACAGATTGTGAAAATAAATTCTGCTCAGGTGCACGCTGTCTGCCACATTTTCAAGAGTTATTTCAGTATGGTAGTTTTTGTTTATAAACTCCAGGGCTTTTTTTATTATCTCCCCATTGGACTTTTTTTCAAAACTCCCCCTGAGTGCCGTTGCACCGTCTCTTTTCAGCATAAAAATAAGCTCCAGCAGCCTTGCGGCTTCAATAAGCCGTTTCTCTTCATAGGGCAGGTCCTCAGCAGTTACAAGGTCCTCAAAAAGCTTCATATATTTTTCTCTGTCTGTCACCGGCAACACCTCGGGAAGGCTCATAAGAAGGTCGTAAATTTCCCCTTTTTCCACCGTCATATGGATATAGTAGCATTTATAGTGCAACCGGGTGTGCCTTATGTTTCCGGGCTTTGCAATAATAAAGTTCTGCAAACTTACCGGATACGGAGAATCTCCGAAATAGGACACTCCGCATTCCTCCAGAGGAAGCTCAAGCTCGAACATCGAAACCCTGCGGGCTTTACTCGTTTCCCGGTTTTTATAAATGAACCTGCTGTCGTAAACACCACAGTTTACAATTTGCGGAACAGTTATGCCTTGTATATTCATAATTATCACCTAAAAAAGTAATATTTCTAAAATATATAATAACATTTAATCTATAATTTGTCAAGAATTATTGGTAAAATCAAAGTAATAAAAGAACGGAGGGATTAAAATTGAAAGTAACAGATATTAAAGTTTTTCCCGTGGACTGTTTCCGCACAAACTGGGTTTTTGTCAAGGTGTACACCGATGAAGGTATTTCAGGCGTAGGCGAAGCAACTCTGGAATATAAGGAAAAAGCACTCATCGGTGCCGTGGAGCATATCCGCGAATATCTTGTGGGTAAAAATCCCCTGACAATTGAAAAACATTTTCACGATATTTACCGTGATGCTTACTGGCGTGGCGGTCCCGTGCTTATGAGCGCACTTTCTGCCGTTGAAACCGCTTTGTGGGATATTTTAGGTAAAAGCCTGAATGTTCCCGTGTATCAGCTTTTTGGCGGAAAGGTTAATGAGAAGGTGCGAATTTATGTTAACGGATGGTTTTCCGGTGCAAAAACTCCCGATGAGTTTGCCGCAAAAGCAAAAGAGGCGGTAAAACGCGGTGTAACCGCCATGAAATGGGACCCCTTCGGCAAAAGCTATCTGAACATTTCCAATAAGGATTTAAACACCGCCCTTGAATGTGTGGCAAAGGTCCGTGATGCAGTTGGTCCCGATGTGGATTTGCTTATTGAAGGTCACGGAAGGTTCAATGTGGCAACGGGTATAAAAATTGCAAAAGAACTGGAACAATTTAAGCCTATGTTCTTTGAAGAGCCCGTGCCTCCCGACAGCCTTGATGCCCTTAAAGAGGTGAGGGATAAATCTCCCGTTGCAATTTCTGCCGGAGAAAGGCTTTACAGCAGATGGGATTACCGCAAAATGTTCGACCTGCATGCGGCAGATTACATTCAGCCCGATATCAGCCACGCAGGAGGTATTTCCGAGCTTCGGAAAATTGCCGCTGAGGCAGAATGCCGTTATGTTTCCTTTGCACCCCATAACCCTTCGGGCCCCGTTGCAAATGCGGCAACACTTCAGCTTGCGGCAGTTTGCCCCAACTTTGAAATTCTTGAAATTATGTACTCGGATGTGGAATGGCGTAAGGATGTTACAAACGAGGCTTTAAAATACGAAGACGGTTACATTTACATTCCCGACAAGCCCGGCCTCGGCATTGAAATAAACGAAGAAGAGTGCGAAAAGCACCCCTATCAGGTACATACCCTTCGTCATTACACAGGGGCGCTTACCGATATCCGCCCTGCAAAAACAGAGTTTTATTTTTAAGGAGTAACGAGAAATGAAAACAGCTTTAATTACCGGTGCCTGCATAAACACAGGCGTTGCAATAGTTGAAAAATTTGCAAGTGAGGGTTGGAATGTAATTTTCACCGGCAGAAAAAAAGAAAGCGTAATTGAAGCAGAAGGAAGATACAAAGCAAAGTTCCCCGATGCTGAAATTTACGGCTATGCCATTGACTCCCTCCTTGACCCCAGAACAGTTGACGAAAAAAGCGCAGAAGAGCTTTTCGAGTTTATTGACAGCAAGGGACTTGTTGTGGATACCCTTGTGCTTAACGCTGCCGACCAGGGGCTTGGCATAGAGATTTTTGAAAACCCCCTTACGGATTTTATGAAGGTTATCAACACCAATGTAACCTGGAATTACTGTCTCAGCGAACACGCGGCAAAAAGAATGAAAAATGTGGGTGGCGGAAACATTGTTTTTGTGAATTCCAACACCGCATACCGTGCAATACCAAACAGAATTGCCTACTCCACCTCAAAAGGTGCACAGCTTGGTCTTATGCGCGCTCTTGCACTTGACCTGGGCAAATATAACATCCGTGTAAATGCCGTACTTCCCGGTATGATAAAAACCGACCGATGGGAAAAGAATCCTGATTTTTACGCTAAGGTTCCCTCCCGGTTCACACCTCTTGGTGATGTTGCTGTAGGTGAGGATGTGGCAGATGCAGTATGGTACTTTGCGGCAAACGCCCGCAATACAACAGGAGCAGAGCTTGTTGTGGATGGCGGTAACACCATTCAGCTTTACCCCATAATTCCTGAAGAATAAACGGAGGAAATAAGCATGATAGTTGAAAAAGTAAAAGTAAACGGCAGAATGTGCGTGAAAATCAACGACGAAATAATTCCCCCCCTTTCCTTTAAATCCTTCCGTCCCACTCCCCGTAATGTGTCGGATTTTTACAAAGCTGGGCTTAAGCTTTATTGTATCCTTACAAGCGGTATGCTTAACCGTCTGGGTTCACCCTATTCCCTTTACGGTGAATCCTGGGTGGATGACGAAACCTATAATTTTGATGTAATTGACAATCAGATTGAAATGTTCCGTGAAAATGCACCCGGCTGCTACTATGCAATTATGATTCAGGTGGATACCCGTGACTGGTGGCTGAAAAAACATCCTGAGTATAAATCCACCTTCACTCATTTTACTCAGACCTGCGGAGATGAGGAGTGGCGCACCCTTTCAAAAAAATATGTTCAGGCGGTAATACGCCATGTTGAAGAAAAATACGGTGAAGAGGTTTTTGGTTATTTTCTTCTTGGCGGCACCACTACAGAATGGTTCAGCGAGTACGATTTTGAAGAGCCAATTCCCTTAAAGGAAAAGCTTTTCAGGGAATATATGAAGGACGATAACGCAGCCGTTCCCCCAAGAGAAATCCGTGACGACGACGGCTCAAAAAAGTTTGTGGAGGACAAAAGCCTGGTGCAGTACCGTAAATTCAGCCATGAGCTTATTGTAGATACTATTCTTTATTTCACCTCAGCGGCTCAGGAGGTTATTCAGCATAAAAAACTACTTGGCGTGTACTACGGTTATCTGTTTGAGCTGTGGGGCGAAAGAATGTGGAATGTGGGCGGCTTCGACTACGAAAGAGTTTTTGAATCGGAGGATATTGATATGATATCAAGCCCTTCCTCCTATATGAGCCGTTCTTACGATTCCACAAGCGGTCTTATGCTTACCGAACAGTCACTACTTGACCGTGACAAAATTTATTTTCTTGAGTTTGACCATATCACCCACCTTGCACCTCAATATGTAGAGGGCAACCCCATACCCGGTTTTGACAGTAAGTTTGCAAACGAAAATCAGACTGTGGATGTAATGCGCCGTGACTTTATGCTTTGCGCGTCAAAAGGCCTTGCACTGTGGTGGTTTGATATGTTTGAAGGCTGGTTCTATTCCGATTCTATGATGAACCAGATAAAAGGGTTTATTTCTCTTTCGGAAAAGCTGAAGAACATTGAAATGAAAAGCAACACGGAAATTGCATTTATTGCAGGCGGTAAGGATTTGATTTATGTCAATAAAAACGCCCATTTCAACAGTATTGACATTATCGGTCCCCACAAAATTGCTTCAAGCATCGGTGCGCCCTTTGATTCCTACACTCAGGGCGACATTGAAATGATTGACGGTGACAAATACAAATTCTACATTTTTGCGGATGCAATAAATTTAAGCAAAGCCCAGCTTGATTACATCAACCGAAATTTCCGTAAAAACGGAAATGTGCTTCTGTTTATTGATGCCCCCGGTTACATAAGCGGAAATATGGAAGAGGTTTGCGGTTTTAACCTGAAAAAGCTTGATACCCCCGCAAACAGTGTGGAAACACCTTTTGGCAACTACAGTGCAGGAATTTGTCCCGAGCCTGTTTTTGTTGTTGATGACCCTGATGCCGAAACTATGGGCGTGTTTCCTGACGGTTCGGTGGCTTTGGCTACAAAGAAAAATGAGAATTACACAGATGTTTACAGCAGTATGGGTAATGTATCTGCAGGAGTTATGCGCGAGCTTGCAAAACGGGCAGGTGTGCATATTTACAACAGTGAAGGATTTCCCGTATATGTAAATGATACTCTTATGGGCATTTACAATCATACGGAAACCGAGCTTTTTGTAGGCAAGGACGGCGTTTATACCGATTTGTTTGACGGCAAAAAATACACCGCAGAAAACGGCGTAATAAAAGTTCCCGAAAGTGAATACAGAGCAAAACTGTTTATAAAAGACTAACAACTAAAAAGGGACATACCGCGTGTATGTCCTTTTTTTATAAACAAAAGTCTTTTTCATTAATTGACAGCTATGTTATTTTGTGTTAAAATACGAAAAAAGGAGTGATTCCCCATATGAAAATTATCCGTAAAGAGTTTATAATGGCAGAACCCACACCAACACCACAATGCCATGCATCAACCCTTGAGCTGCTTCATGACGGAACAGTTATTTCCTCCTGGTTCGGAGGCACAAAAGAGGGAGAAAATGATGTGGGAATATGGGTAAGCCGTAGGGAAAACGGTATATGGAGTGCCCCGGCTTTAGTTTCACCCGAAAGGGATATTCCTCATTTCAACCCGGTTTTGTACCTTGAAGCCGATAAGACCCTTAACCTGTTCTATAAGGTTGGGTATAACATAACCGATTGGAAAACCATGGTTATGAAATCCCGTGATGGGGGCAAAACCTGGAGTGATGCAGCCGAGCTTGTACCCGGAGATTGTTCCGGAGGCAGAGGTCCTGTCAAAAACAAGCCTATCCGCATTTCAAACGGTAAAATTCTTGCTCCCGCTTCTACCGAGCAGGGACCCTGGCGTTGCTTTATTGATATGTACTGCGAAAAAGACGGTTGGCAGAAAAAACATATTCCCGTATCTGATGCAGATAGGGATATAAATGTAATTCAGCCCACCCTTTGGGAAAACCCTGCGGGGCATATTCACGCTCTTATGCGTTCAAACAAAGCGTACCTTTGTGAAAGCCATTCGGAAGATTTTGGTGAAACCTGGAGTGAAGTTACTTTAACGAATATCCCCAACAATAACAGTGGTGTGGACTGTGTTCTAACCGAAAACGGCAAGGTTGTCCTTGTGTGTAATCCTGTGGCAAAACACGCAGGTCCGAGAACTCCGCTGAGTGTTTTGGTGTCGGATAACAACGGCAAAAGCTTTGAAAGGGTTATGGACCTTGAAACGGCAGAAGGTGAATATTCTTACCCTGCCATAGTATCCAAAGGAAACAAGGTATATATTACATACACATACAAGCGGGAAAATATAGTTTTCTGCGAACTTGAGCTGTAAAAGTAAGCCCCCGAAGAATTTTTCTTCGGGGGTCTGATTTATTCCATCATTGTGTCTAAAAGTGATGTTGCAAATAGCTCGTGCATTTCACGGATTGGGTGGTTTATACCCTCTGCAAGGAGCATTGTTGTATCAACTCCAAGGGCACTCAGCTTTTTCCATTTGCCGTAAACATCACATACAGGGATATCGTATTTTTTTGCAACAGAAATTCCCGTTTCAATGTATTTGTCCATTAAACCGTCGTTTTGCCATTTCATTGAATTTCCTGCGTATTCAATGTACCTTTCAAGAACATTTTCACAAACATAAGTGTTTATCATATTTGGGGTCATATAAATAACCTCACAACCGTAAGCCTTTAACCCCTCGAAGATTTTTGAAAGGGAGTCAATGAAAAGCGGCAGGCCTTCTTCAAGGCGGGTAACATCGTTAAGACCGAAGCACACAACACACAAATCGGGATTTTTGGACAAAACATCCCTCTGCAGCCTTTCTGCGCCGTAATCTGCCGCCGTACCTCTTATGCCCGCATTGATTATGTTTATAACCGAGTTGGGGCAAAGAACCTCAAGTTTTTTCTTAAGAAGGGCGTGATACACCGCATTGTAATCGCAATGAGTACGGAAACACCCCTGTGTAACACTGTCACCCAGAAATGCAATGGTGGTTGGCGGATTGTGTTTGTTTGTTGCAATTTTCCTTAATATTTCCATAAATTACCCCTCCGTTTTTTTCATAAGATATCTTCCGGTTTTTGCAAGGAATACAAGAGCATCTTCCATAAGCTCGTCGGGAATTTTATAAAATCCTTTAATTACTTCAAGTGTAAAATCACCGCTGTAACCGTATTTCTTTAAAGCATCGCACAAGGCATTCCAGTTAATATCTCCCGTCATTGGAAACATATGTTTATCCTCGTTCCGGTCGTTGTCGTGGATGTGAAGTGACTGAACAATGCCCTTTTCTGTGTTTTTAATAAACTCCGCAGGGTCCACGAACATGGAGGCGTGACCTACATCAACACAACCCACAAGCCACGGTGAATCAAGCTCTTTTATGAATTTACTGTAAATCTCTGCCGATGCAGGCAAGGGAAGCTTTTTCCCATCACGGCGTTCAAAGTCGTTTTCCACCGCAATTTTTATGCCGAATTTTTCGGCATAGGGCTCAAGTGATTTGTAATATTTCTGATTGTAGTTACACAAATCTTCACGGTTTTTGGTGGGAATAAAATGAACTATTATGTTTTTTGCTCCCAGATACGCCGCATACTCAATGGAACGGACAACAATCAGGTAATTATAGCAGCTTGTGTCAAAAGTCTCACCTTCCGAAATTTCAAAGGGGGCGTGTGCCTGATTGCACAAAAGTCCCGATTTTTCAAGCAGGGCTTTTGTTTTTCGGGCGTTTTCCATATAATCATCCTTCAAAAGGTCAAGCCCCTCATAATAAAAGGAGTAATCGCAGGCGTCAAAGCCTGTTTTTTTCAGCATTTCAAAGGCTTTTTCTTCCCCAAACCTTTTCACAATGCTATAGCTTTCCATAGATAAAAGCATAAAACCACCTACTTTTTCTCAAAAAGTTTAACGGGACCTATAAGCCCTCCGCCCACATAATTTTTCTCAAGCTCCAAAGCGGGCTTGTGATAGGGACCTATGTGCTTTTGCTCCCATTCTTCGGGCAGTTTGAAATGCACAAACGCATTTGCCGCAGTGTTTGAAACCCGAATTACAAGCTCATTTTCCTTTTCAAGAAGCTCTTTTTTAATTTCAAAGCTGTATGGCGGCATAACGGCATCTCCCAGAAGCTTACCGTTTATGTATGCGGTGCAACTGTATTTTACATCTCCAAGGCTCAGCAAAAGGTCGGTTATGTTCTCAAGTGTAAATACCCCCCTGTATTCACATTCGCCCGAGAAATCGCTACCCAGTTCACCACGCCAATCACCGCATTTTACGGTCATTTCTTTTGCAGAAACAGTTTCGTAAACCACTTTCTCTTTTGTTATTTCCATTTTTCGAAGAGGCTTCATTTCAAAATCCGTAATTTGTAGGGTCTCTTCTCCCTGCTTGCATACGGCAGATAAATCTGTATCCTTCGAAACAACAAAGAGTCTTATTTCACCGCTTTCAAAAGCATAGCTTTCGCAGGTGGCATATTTTTTATTATTTTCTTTAAGCTCATAAGTGCCGACGGGCAATTCTATTTTTGCCGTCACTTTTTCAGCACCTTCATTAAACACAAGGAAAAGCTCACAGTTTTCACAAATGCGTTTATGAATACGAAGCTTACCTTCATCACCCGAAATGTCAAGTGCAGAAAAATACTCTGCGTTGTCCCTGTAATATATTTTTCCGCCACCGCTTTTGAATATATCAAGACGGTTTTTTACCTCATCGGGCATATATTTATCCGCAGGAATGTAAAGGGTGGTATAGCAGGCGCTTCCCATTTCCAGCCTGCCCTGTTTCAATGCCTCATCGTTGCAACCCAGAATAAGGTCGTCGTCCACAATATCAAACTGACTGTGGCGGCGCTCAATTTCCGCCCCCATTTCCTCGTAAGCCCTTGCGGCGGCGGGAGTATCCACGTCATCTGCCCAGAAATCCCGCATTGGCATATAAAGAGCACAGCTTGTATCGGGCTTACCGCACTGCATAAAGTATGTAAGTGAAGCTATGTATTTGTTGAACTGAGCCATATATTCAAGCCCGGGCTGAGGCAGACTGTATGAAGGGCGCTGACGGATTGAATAGTAACCGCTGTTGTCATACATAAGAAGCAGAGGATTGATTATATTTATTCCTCTTACCATCTGATAGCCCACAACATATCTGAACCGTTCAAAGGGTGATGTTCCGTAAACCGACATGGACTCTGTCATTGAAAGACCCGATCCGTTCTGCTCTGCGGCAGAGGATGCAAGCCTCGGAAAGAATAAACATTCCTTTCCCGGGTCAATCTGTCCCCAGATGGTATCCACACCCGGCACATCAAGAAGCCTTAAAAGGCGCATTCCGTGGTGATAACCAGACCTGTATCCCAAGGTTTCATCTTCTCCTGCGAGATGCCCCGTATGAAGCATACCGTTTTCATTACACCATTTTTTTATGGGCTTGAAATAATTTTCCGCAAAAGCATCGGCACAAGTCTCGTGATAAGCGATGTTAAACTCAGGGTCATTATGAGCAGAAATTTCCTCGCAGGAAAGCTCCTTGCCCGTGCGCTCTTTGAACATTTCCCTGATTGTTTCCGAATATGGTTCAAACCTGATTGATGGTTCATCCGTAAACACAAGAGGTGCGAGCTTTTTAAAGCTTTCACCCATTTTCTGTTTATGTGCCTCGTGGGTAAGAGAAATGAACTTTTCTGTTGCCCTTTTGTTTGTAAGGTCGGAATAGTTTGGCAATACAGCAGGCTTTTCTATGTTGTTTATGGCGGGGTCCCACGAAACCTCAAGGCAAAATTCGGGATTATTTTCGGTTACTTTGAAGTTTGCATTGCCCGAGGGCCATCCCGCCTCATCGTAAATCCAGAACTTTATACCTTTTTCCCAGGCGTAATCCACCGCATAGGTAAGCAGTTCAAAATATTCATCCGAAAGGTATTCAGGCTGAAGATTTGTAACCATAGAAATAGGCCTGAATTCCTTAGGGAGCGGAATAACATAAACACCAAGAATGTTTTTGGCATACATTTCATCAATCTGCTTTTTTATTCCTTCACGGGTAATAATATCGTTCCATACCCATCCGTAAACGGGATAAAACTCATTTGAAGGATTGCTGAATTTTTCAATATCAAAACTTTTCATAGCTACATCTCCCTGTTGTATTTACCTTCTGCTTTAACCTGTTTTACAAAAATGAAAATGGATAAAACCATTATCACATAAAGCACCGTTGTGAATACAGGGAAGCTTCCTGCCTTGAACAGGAAGTTAATAAGTCCGAACATCGGAGGTGCAAGCATAACGCCGATATATGCCGTTGCAATAAGTGAACCCATTACCGCCTGGGATATATCCTTGCCGAAATTGTAGGGTGTTAAATGAATAAAGTTGGGGTATATGGAGCCGTTTCCGAAGCCTACCATAAAAAGACCCGCTACCGACAAGGCAGTGACACCGGGAACAAGAAGCATAATTATTGCAACAAAAAGAAGTCCGCAACCTATGTAAATTCGTTTCCAGGTAGGAATTTTGTTTGCAATCAGTCCTGAGGAAAATCTGCCAAGTGCCATACCTGCATAATAAAGAGTAAGAGCAAGAGCGCCGTTTGCGGCAGAAAGACCTTTTGTTTCAACCAGATAGTAACTGCCCCACACGCCGCACACATATTCAATGGCGTTGGTGGCAAGCATAATTACCCATGCGGTGCGAAGTTTTGCAATGGAAACAAGTTGTTTTAAAGAAAGAGTTTTAGAAGCTTCTTCCTCCCCTGTTTCAGCGGAAGATTTTTTCTTCCACAAAGGGAATGAGAAAATTATAATCGCCGCAATTATGCTCTGCAAAACAAAAGCATAAAGGTAGCCACTGCGCCAGCCGGTTTCGGACAATGCAACAGACATAAGGTAAGGACTGCAGGAAACTCCTATGCCGTAAAAACAATGAAGGTAGTTCATATGGTTTGCACTGTAATGAAGAGCTATGAAATTGTTAAGCCCTGCATCAATGGCACCCGCGCCCACACCCAGGGGAATTGCACAAAGCCACATTACCCAAAGGTTTGGAGCAAAGGAAAAACCGAGAAGGGCAAGGGCAGTCATAACCGTACTTACCGCAGATACCTTGTGTGTGCCGAAACGGTTGAGAACACCTGTGCTGAAAATACTGGAAAGCACGGTACAACCTGAAATGGTAAGGGTTATAAGACTTACCGCATATTCGGGCATACTCCAGTCACGGTAAATAGCAGGCCATGCAGAGCCGATAAGGGAATCGGGCACGCCAAGACCGATAAAAGCAATGTAAATTACAACTAAAAGAAACATTATAAAACCTCCTTACATGACAAAACTATAGATTTCAAGCATCTATGGTTTTATTATATCATTTCTTTGTACCGTGTAAATTGTAAAATAAAATCTGTTTTTGTATCATATAATCATTCTGCGTTTATTTTACAATCCGACGGAGTTTTTTTACAATTCTTTATGTCCGTTTGCAACACCGCAATACTCATTCAGAAACGCCTCTGCATTTTTTGTCATAAAAATCCCTACATCATCCCCGTCAAAACCGAAAATCATATTCAGGTTGCCGAAATATTTATCAATAATCTGCACCTTTATGCGGAGGGTTTTACTGTCGGGAAAATCGCAGGAGGCGGCACATTTATACTTGTTTCCCTTTTCGGGAACAGATGCCACCAAATCGGAATAATCCTCCTGAGGGAACAGAGAAAACTCGTTATAGCCTATGCCAAAAAGAATTTCTTTTTCCCCCTGAAGGTTTTTGTAGAGCATCCTGCCCTTGTTTCCCTCAAAACAAAAACGAACATATTCAATATTCATAGGATTAGCCTCAAGGCTGTAGGTAATTCCGTTTATTTTTTCCGGCAAATCACTCTCCCGGTTTTCCTTAAGTGCAAAAAGCTTAAGATTTCTGATGTACGCCTCAAGCTCCTGCTGTTTTTCGGGATTTTCCGGCAATGGACCGGAAATCTTACGGATAATTCCGTTGTAGATGCTTTCATAAATAAGTTCTCTCGAAAAATCACTTTCACCCTGATTGTCGGAATTTATCACAAAAATAAAACCCCTTTTTCTGTCACATATTGCAACCTGGTCTCCCATTCCCGAAAAAGCAAAACCGTCTTCAGGAGCCTTCCATATAAGGTAACCGTATCCGTGCGAACGATAGTTGGAAACCGCTGAGAAGCTGGTGTTTACCTGCTTTTTTGTAGCTTCCTTAACAAATTCCGCATTTAAGTATTCCTTACCCTGCCAGGAACCGTTGTTCATAATAAATCGTGCAAACAGAAGAAGGTCATAGGTGGTACACATAATGCCTGAATCTCCGAAGGAATGTCCCCCCGGTGCCTGTATGCAATAGCTATCGGACGAAAAACCAATATCAAGCAAACATTTTTCCTTTAAATATTCTAAAAAAGGCTTACCTGTTACTCTTTCCACAATGGTGGCAAGCATTCCGGAGCCGTGACTGTCATAATAAAAAGCAGTCCCCGGCACTCTTCCTGCAGGCTTATCGAAATAACGCTTTGCACGGTCGGAAACCCCTCCTTCAATCCAGGGCGGAGTTTCATAACCGCTTGACTGCATTGTTATCAGATGGCGCAGAGTTGTCCTTTTGAAATATTCATTTATGTTTGGGTTTCCTTCAACATATTCAGGGAAATAATCCACCAGTTTGTCATCAAGGGAGATTTTCCCATCCTGAACAAGAAAACCCACCGCAATTCCAATAAAGCTTTTTGAAACCGAATACATCCGGTGTTTAAACTGTGCATTAAAGGGCGCATAGTACCCTTCGGCAAAAATTTTGTTTCCCCGTGCCATTATAAAGCTATGTGTTGAAAGGTTATGCTCATCTAATGTTTTTATGAAATTCAATACATTTTCCGAAGGTATTCCTACACTTTCGGGAGTAGCGTATTCAAACATGAAAATTTCTCCTTTCTACCACTTTATCGGAAGTGACAGAAGACCTGCGGAATCGTTATCAATATAAAGAGTGAAATTGGGGTGAGTTTTAAGCATTGTTGCCGGAACAGTATTGGTAAGCTCTGTTTTAAGGGTGTTCAGCACCGCTTCCGCCTTAACAGCATAGGGTACACAGCTTACAATATTTTCACATTTCATAATCTGCTTAACCGACATTGAAACCGCCTGCTTGGGTACATCATCAACAGTTGCAAACCAGCCTTCACCAACCTGCTGCTTTTTGCAGGTGTCGTTAAGATTCACCACAATGTAAGGGCTTTCTGTTTCAAAATCTGCAGGCGGGTCGTTAAATGCAATGTGAGCATTTTCACCTATGCCGATAAGTCCCACATCTATAGGGCTTTTGTTTATTTCCTCCGAAAGATATTTTATGTTTTCCTCTGTGCCGTCAACAAAATAAGTGGCTTTTAAATTTACCTTTGTGGTGAATTTTTCCTTAAGATATTTTCTGAAGCTTGCCGGATGGCTTTCTGGAAGGTTTACATACTCATCCAGATGGAACATTTCAACCTTTGACCAGTCCACATCCTGTAAAATCAGGTTTGCAATGGTGTCAAACTGAGAAGCACCTGTGGAAAGCACAATTCTGGCACTTCCCTTTTCTTCAATTGCACGGCGAAGGTGCTGTGCGGTAAACTCTGCCGCACTTTTACCAAGCTCGTATCTGTCTTTACAAATTCTTATTTCCATTTTTACATATCTCCTTTTATAATTTTTCCGCCAACAATAACTGTTTTTACATTGATATCATCATCAAAAATTACTATGTCGGCATCATATTTTTCTTTAATTTTTCCTTTTGTTGTAAAACCGCAGATTTCTGCAGGCACCTCAGTTATCATTTTAACCGCTTCTTCCACCGAAAGTCCGGCTTCTTTTACCATTGTACGCACAAGGCGGTCAGCGGTTGCTATGCTGCCTGCAAAGGCTGTACGGTCGGGAAGCTTCGCAATGCCGTCTTCTATTATGCAGGGGGTTTCTTCTCCCCTTCTGCCCAGAAAAGAGCTTCCGCTTGTTTGCCCCGCTCCGCGCATTGCATCGGTAACGAGACAAATGTGGTCGCGGTTTTTAAGCTTTGAAATAAGCCTCAGAAGTTCCGGAGGCAGGTGCTTTCCGTCTGCGATAATTTCAGCATAAATATCGTCATGATAGTACGCCCATTCCACAGCACCAAGCACACGGAATCCGTCACGGCGTGTTATGGTGGACATTCCCGAATAAAGGTGTGTAACATGGCGGCACCCTTTTTCGTACACCTTTTGCATATCTTCAAAGGTGCCGTCAGTATGCCCGGCCGAGGGTACAATTCCGTTTTTCACAAGAGCCTCGCAAAATTCTCCGCTGCCTTCAAGTTCAGGTGCAAAACTCCATTTTTTTATGTATTTTCCATATTTTCCAATTATTTCTTCGTACTCTTCTTTTACGGGTGCTTTTATGTATCCGGGATTCTGGGCACCGCTTTGAGCAAGAGCAAAATAAGGTCCTTCAAGGTGTGCTCCGGGAATGTTTGCACGGCAATTCCCTTTTTCTATAACACTTTTCAGGGTTTCCATAAACTCTTTTAAGGTGTCAAAGGAGCAGGCAAGAGTCGTAGGTAAAATTGTGGTGGTGCCATGATTTAAGTGAAATTCTGCCGCTTTTATAATGGGCTCTTCTCCGCCATCCATAAAATCATAACCACCGCCACCGTGAACATGGGTATCAATAAACCCCGGAGAAACAAAGGCTCCCTTTGCATCAATAACAGTCTGGTTGCCGGGACATGCGACATTATCTACAACTATAATTTTACCATCCTTTATGAACAGAACCGGACCGCAGACTATACCCTCCGGGGTGATTATTCTTCCGTTGTTAATTTCAATCATATCACTCATATTTTTTCAGTTCCTCATAAAATTCGCTTAAATAAACTCTGCGTGTTTCTTTCAGCGAAATGTTTGCTGCCATACCGATTCCTATAGACATCATACCTGCGCGTAAATCCGCCATTTGCCCCAGGGGTTCAGGTTCGTGACCTCTGAACAGATTATTCTGCAGCTGCTCGTCGGCACCACCGTGGTCACCGCCCGTATCGGGAGCAGGTGTAATGAAGTTCTCAGACGGTTTGCGGTCGTAAAGCTTTATGTAATCGTCCTTTTCCGGGTTATAATCAGGCTTGTGACCCATAATTTTTTTAGCCTCCAGCCTTCCCTTGCTTCCGTTTAAAACAATTCTCATGCCCTCGTAAGGAGAGTGTGCCACAAGAGAATAATTCATAAAGGTTCCGCCGCTGTAACGAACGGTAAGATTTATGGTATCCTCAATGTCAATTTCCTCTGAAAAAACGCAGCGGTCACGGTAATATCCGTCTTCCTCCTCACAATCGAGGTACATTTTCTTAAAGGACGGGTCGTTAATATCCATATAGAATTCGCACTTTTCTTTATAGGGACAGGTGAGACAACGCTCCCCGCGTTCATCTCTTACAGGTCCGTAATATCTCCTTGAACCGTGTGCATTCACCTCCAGCGGGTCCTGCATAAGCAACCAGTTTGCAATGTCAAAATGGTGCGTTGATTTGTGTACAAGCAAAGACCCCGAGTTTTTTCTTTCCCTGTGCCAACGCCTGAAATAGTCCGAACCGTGGACGGTATCAAGCATCCATTCAAAGGTCACGCTGTAAATATCACCCAAGGCTCCTGACATTACAATCTCTTTAAGCTGTTTGAAAAACGGGTGAAACCTGAGGTTAAAGGTTACAGTTAAGCTTTTACCGGTTTCCTCCTGAACTTTTTTTATCTGAAGACATTTTTCAAAGGTTGTGGTAAGAGGCTTTTCGCAAATCACATCACAGCCTGCCTTCATCGCTTTTATGGCGTAAATGTCGTGGTCGCAGTCACGAGGGGTTATAATAACCGTGTCAGGCTTTGTTTTCTCAAGCATTTCTTCAAAACTGTCAAACACCGGAATAGGTTCACCTGCAAGCTCTCCCGCAAGAACAGCGCGTTTTTTGTTTATATCGTAAACCCCGCAAAGCTGTGCTACATCTTTAAACCTTTTAATAAGAGGTGTTGAGTACATCGAAGTCCCTCTGCTGCCGCACCCCACCTGAACATATTTTTTCATAAGGTAACCTCCTAAATTAATCATTGACAATTCTATTTTACCATGTTATAATTGTTATGTAAAGCGATAAATTTGACTTTTTCAGGACAATATTGTATTTTTATTATACATTAATCCCTGGCTATAATGAGCATTATTTTAACTGATAGGATTTTTTTGCATTTTGTAGAACAATTTTGAAGAAGGTGACCGTTTGATAGAGTTTGCTGTTATAAAAGAACTGAACATTAAACCCCTTGATTCCTTTATATACCTGCCTCAGGTTACCTGGAAGGGTGACTGTGTTGGTCACATAGGAGAAAGGGATACCTTTTTCTGGGTACTGGAAGGTGAGTGTTTTTTGCTTATTGAGGATGAAGCCTCCATTGTGCGTCCCGGTCAGCTGGCATTTCTTCCGAAAGGCAAAAAGCGTATGTACACCCACGCCGGCGGTCCCTTTGCTATGTACGAAATGGCATTTTCTGCAGAATCAAAGGGTAAAAATCTTATGGAGCTTTTGGGTCTCAACCAAGGAAACTATGTGGTGGATATTAAAGACCGCGAAACCATGAGCCGGTATTTTGAAAAATCCAACCACACAGAAATGTTCAGAAATCCCCTTTATGATGTGGAATGGTGTGCGAATATACTCAATATCATCAACGCCTATGCTGAAGCACGAGCTGCCCTTTCAGGAAAGGATGCCGCAGCTTTTGAACCGGTTATACATCTTATGTCACAGTCAGTTGACCGCAGTATTTCAAGCGAGGAGCTTTCAGCGGTGCTTTATATGCAGCCCACCTATTTTATCAGAAAATTCACAAAAACCTTCGGGATGTCTCCCCAAAGCTATTTCCGCAGGCTTAAACTGTTCCGTGCAATGAATCTTCTGGTTTCAACTAACCTTTCTGTTGAGGAAACCGCTGCACAGATAGGCATAGATGATGCCTCGTATTTTTCAAGATTTTTTAAGAAAAACTGCGGGGTGACTCCCGTGGAATACAGAAAAGCGTTCAGAAAACAATTTTAAGGAGGAAACAAAATGAGAATTTTATTTCAGGGTGATTCAATCACCGATGCAAGCCGTTCAAGAGAAAATGACCATTTTCCCGGGATGGGCTATCCCACCCTGGTAAAAGCTTTTCTTGGCTTTTCCGAACCGGGAAAACACGAGTTTTTCAACCGTGGAATAAGTGGCAACAGAATTGTGGATATTTACGCCCGTATGAAATGCGATATTCTGCAGCTCAAGCCCGATGTTATGAGCATTCTTATCGGCGTTAACGATGTCTGGCACGACCTTGCCGCTATTCCCAACGGAGTGGATGCTGAAAAATTCTTCAGGGTTTACGATATGCTCATTGAAGAAATAAAGCAGGAGCTTCCGCAAGTTAAAATTATGATTCTTGAGCCATTTTTCCTTAAAACTCCAAATTGGGAGGAAAATGCAGAATTTATGATAAGAGAGGTAAAGCTCCGCGGAGAAATGGCAAAAAAGATTGCCGAAAAACACAGTCTGCCTTTTGTTCCCCTTCAGGAGGGCTTTAACGATCTTTGCAAACAGGCTCCGGCGGAATATTGGCTTCGTGACGGAGTACATCCCACCGCCATGGGTCACGAATACATTAAAAGGCAATGGCTTTCAGCTTATGAAAATTTATAAAAAAGCTTGATTTTTCTTTTAATTGCTGATATAATATAACTGATGGCGCGGAGGGCAGCACATTCAAAGGAAATGTTATGCCGGATAAGGCTACGGATTGAAACATCCGTTTTCTTATCCGGCATTTTTTTATGGGAGATGAAACAAATGAACATACAGCTATCCGAACACTTCGATTATAAAAAACTGATGCGGTTTACTTTTCCGTCAATTATAATGCTTATTTTTACTTCAATTTACGGTGTTGTTGACGGTTTCTTTGTATCCAACATGGTAGGCAAAACCCCTTTTGCAGCGGTTAATTTCATAATGCCCTTCCTTATGATACTGAGTTCTCTGGGCTTTATGTTCGGTACCGGTGGCAGCGCACTTATTGCAAAAACAATGGGTGAAGGCGGAACCGAAAAAGCCAACCGTCAGTTTTCTCTGATTGTTTATGTAACGGTAATTCTCAGCGTTGTGCTTGCCGGTGTAAGCTTTGTTTTTCTTCCGCAAATTGCGAAGCTTCTCGGTGCAGAGGGAGAAATGCTGAAGGATTGCATCACCTACGGACGCATTCTCCTTATTGCCCTTCCCTTCTATACACTACAGTTTGAATTCCAGAGCTTTTTTGTTACTGCCGCAAAGCCTCAGCTCGGGCTTTATATGACAATAACCTCCGGAGTTTTCAATATGACCCTTGACCCTCTTTTTATAATGGGCTTCGGATGGGGTCTTGAAGGTGCCGCCCTGGCAACAGCCATAAGTCAGTTCCTTGGCGGACTCATTCCCCTGGTTTATTTTTCCCGTCCCAACTCAAGCCTTTTAAGGCTTACCGGAGCCGTTTTTGACGGCAAGGCACTTTTTAAGGTTTGCACAAACGGTTCTTCCGAGCTTATGAGCAACATTTCAATGTCGGTTGTAGGTATGCTTTATAACCTTCAGCTTTTGAAATATGCCGGTGAAAACGGAGTTGCCGCCTACGGAGTAATTATGTATGTTAACCTTATTTTTCTGGGCGTTTATATCGGTTATTCTGTAGGTACAGCGCCAATTATCAGCTATCATTTTGGTGCAAAAAACCGGGACGAAATAAAAAGTCTGCTCAGAAAAAGCACGGTTATAATCAGCATATTTTCAGTAATAATGTTTGCTCTTGCAGAGGCCTCGGCTTATTACCTCTCCTACCTGTTTGTAGGCTATGATGCCGTGCTTATGGATATCACTCTGCGCGGTTTTCTGATATATTCATTTTCATTTCTGTTTGCCGGCTTTG
Organism: Clostridia bacterium; assembly: GCA_045546415.1. Classification (GTDB taxonomy): domain Bacteria; phylum Bacillota; class Clostridia; order RUG12999; family RUG12999; genus RUG12999. The sequence goes on from JAZQCS010000105.1 coordinate 24,752, forward strand.
CCATTTACGGTTCAGGCTTTTTTACGGCACTTAATGACGGGCTCACATCGGCACTTATATCCTTCCTCAGAACTCTTGTTTTCCAGATAGCGGCTGTGCTTATTTTCCCTCTTATATGGAAACTTGACGGCATCTGGATTTCCGTAGTTGCCGCTGAGGTTATGGCAGTTGTAATAACAGTAATATTTTTAATCATCAAACGCAAAAAATACGGATATTAATATCACTTTGTCAAAAAAGGTCAATGCTTTCGCATTGACCTTTTTTCATTACTCATATTAATTTCATTTCAAACCAGAACACTGAGCCTTCTCCCATTCTGCTTTCCACACCACACTCTGCCTTGTGGTTATCCAGAACATTTTTAACTATCGAAAGACCTATACCGGTACCGATTTTAGTTCTCTTGTGCATTTCACTTGCGCGGTAATACCGTTTCCACACAAGTTCCATTTCCTCCGGAGGTATTCCTTTACCGGTGTCCCGTACCTCAAAGCGTGCATTTTCACCATTTCTGTGCAGAGTCACATAAACCTTCTTATCGTCACCGGTGTAATTAACCGCATTGCTTATCAGGTTATATATAACCTGGGCAATTGCTCTTTCGTCGGCAAGAACAAAAAGCTCCGGTTCAATTTCAGTTTCAAAATCGAACCCTGCCGTTTCTTCAAACACGCTGAATCTGTCAATAATTTCACTTACAATTTTTGAAAGATTCATTTCCATAGGCTCAATTTTTGCCGTACCCGATTCTAACCTTGAAAGGTCGAGAATATCGTTCACAAGGGTTGTAAGCCTGTCTGCCTCGTCAATGATAACCTTTGTGTGTGCAGCTCTTTTTTCAGGATTGTTTCCCGAAATGTCCCGTATCATTTCTCCGTAGGATTTTATAATTGTCATAGGCGTGCGTAAATCGTGAGATACATTTGCCATGAGGTCCCTTCTGAGAGTATCGGTTTTGGCAAGCTCCTTTGCGGTGGTGTTAAGCACCTCGGAAAGCTCGTTAATTTCCGTGTACTTGCTTCCCTCAAAGCTTACGGAATAATCTCCTTCGGCAAGCCTTTTTGCCGAGGTTGTTATGTTTACAATGGGCTTTGCAAGCTGTTTTGCAAAAAAGTACGAAAGCAAAAACGCCATAATCAGAGAAAGAATTGTAATCAGAAACAGCTGATTCTGAAGCACCTGACTGGTAACATCTACCGGGGCAAGTGCCGAGGAAATTGTAATATAGTAAACCTCTCCGCCGGCATCCTGAAGCTTGCGCACATAAAGCATCTGATCAAGCTGTGAAAAACCGTCTCGGAATTTTTCTATGGTATAGGTCTTGTTTCCTTCAAGCTTTTCTGTTATTTCTTCAAACATTCCCACAAAAGCATCACGGGGCTTGCCCTGAAAACGAAGCTTTTTGGGCTTGTTTTCCTCAGTAGGGGTTTCTTCAAAAAACGGAATGGGGTTATATTCTCCCCTTCTGAACATATACAGGTCGGGAGAATAAATAAGCTCGCCTTTTTCCGTAAAAATTCTTGTACTTACTCCGTTACGGTGACCAAAGGAATAAACATAGTCGCAATATTCCAGGTCTATGCCCTTTTCGGGGTCAAAAATTTCACCAAGCTCACGCCCGAAGGAATTTATCTGATGGGTTTTCATAACCGAATAATAGGTTTTCAACAGCACTATCTGTAAAACCCACACAGTAACCATAATAACTATTGCCAGAACCAGGAAATAAGCCCACATTCTCATATGCAGGCATTTTGTTTTTTTGTTCTGAAAGCTCACTTGTTTTCATTCCCCTCAAATTTATAGCCAAACCCTCTCAGGGTTACAATATAATCGCGGTAAGGCTCTATGCTGCTTCTCAGCATTTTTATGTGGGTGTCCACCGTTCTGTCATCTCCGAAAAAGTCAAACCCCCATACCTCCTCCAGAAGCTTGTTTCTGCTGAGAGCTATGTTTCTGTTTCGCACAAGATAAAACAAAAGGTCATATTCCTTAGGGGTCATTTCAACTTTTTTACCGTCCACATAAACATTTCTGCCCATAACATCAATTTCAAGACCACCGAACTTTTCGGTTTCATTTTTATTTTCTCCGCCTTTTTTGTGTCGTGATGCTATAACATTTATTCTTGCCATAAGCTCTTTAGGTGAAAAAGGTTTTACCACATAGTCATCAATTCCTATTTCAAAACCGAAAAGCTTGTCATATTCCTCACCTCTTGCGGAAAGCATCAGCACAGGAATATCCTTAAGCTTTTTTATTTCCTTGCAGGCGGAAAATCCGTCAAGTACAGGCATCATAATATCCATAACTATAACATCAAAATCCTGCTCCTTAGCAAGCTTTACAGCCTGCATTCCATCCTCAGCTTCAGCCACCTCATAGCCTTCAAACTCCGCATATTCTCTTATAACCTCGCGTATTTTCTCTTCATCGTCTGCAACAAGAATTCTGTACATGGCATTCACCCCTTTATAGTTTCGGATTGATTTTATCATGTCCGTGTGTACATAATGTGAAAATTACGGGAAATTTTCCAACCTCCCGTAATTGTTTTTTTTAAAACAAAGGCGTACCGTCGCCGTCAAGAAGCTCTGTTCTGAGTATAAGTACTCTTTCAGGCTTAAACCCTTCAACATATTTTGCAAGCCCCTGAACAAGAAGCTCAGGCTTTAAGTTTTCTGCACCGGTTTTCAGCCTTACATTCAGCATTCCCGGTTCAATTTCACGCAGGAACGCAACAAAAGGCTTAATATCCGTTTCTTTCACTCCGCTTTTTGTTTTTTTATCCACAACCATCTCCGGAATTGCCCTGAAGCACTCTTCAAGCGTTTTTCCCGGCAGCTCACCTTCAATTTTTATGGCATAATCCGCAAAGGTCAGCTTCGCAAAATTGTTTTTTCCTTCAATTTCCCGAACCTCGGTAATCTTAAACCCTACAGGTAATTTTTCATTGAGTCTCAGCTTGAAAATTTCAGGCTCCACCTTTTCTGCCAGAGTCATTTCAAGAAGCTCACCACAGCTTGCAACACCAACGCCCAGAGGGTGAGCAAAGGTCATAAGCGGATGTGGATTAAACCCCTGGCTGTAGCCCATAGGAAGCTCTGCTCTGCGCATCGCACGGTCAAAAACACGGATAAGATCAAGATGCGAAACAAATTTCACACAATCGTCTTTTTCAAATTTTATAATCATTTTACTCATGGCAAACACCTCCGCCAAAGCTTGCTGCACCGCAACCGCTGCACTTTTCACGGCAGTTGGGAGTAATTTCTCCGCGATAGGCCTTTTCGCATTCTCTGACTAAGAACTGCTTGGTAACGCCTATGTCAATTATATCCCAGGGCAGAACCTCGTCAAATTCACGCTTGCGCTGAGAGTAGAACTCAGGTCTCACTCCTGCCTCTTCAAAGGCTTCAAGCCACATGTCATATTTGAAAAATTCATCCCATCCGTCAAATTTACACCCTTTTTTATGTGCAATTTCAATAACCTTCGAAAGCCTTCTGTCACCACGGGCAAACACTCCTTCAAGACAGCTTACCTGAGACATGTGGTAGTTGTAGGTTATTGCCTTTGTGCGGATTGTATCCTTAAGCAGCTGCTGTTTTCTCTGCAGTTCCTCCATTGTGTTCTGGGACTCCCATTGGAAAGGCGTAAATGCCTTGGGAACAAACGATGAAACACTTACGGTAATGTTAATTCTGTTGGCTTTTTTGGGGGATTCGCACTTTCTGAAGCAATCAAGGACGCTGTAGCCTGTCCGTGCAATACCAACAATATCTTCATCGGTTTCGGTAGGCAGACCCATCATAAAATAAAGCTTCACATTAGACCAGCCTTCATCAAAAACAAGCTTTGCACTACGGAGAATATCCTCCTCCGTAACACCCTTGTTTAAAACATCACGAAGCCTCTGTGTACCTGCTTCCGGGGCAAAGGTAAGTCCGCTTTTACGAACTGTCTGTACCTTTTTCAGAATATCAAGAGACATATTGTCAATTCTCAGAGAGGGAAGGGAAAGGCTTACCTTTTTCTCCTCTGCCATATCAATAAGCCCGTTCGCAAGCTGTTCAAACTGTGTATAATCGCTTGTACTCAGCGAGGAAAGAGACATTTCCTCGTAGCCCGTGTTTTCAATAAGCTTTTCTGCAAGTCCGCACAGATTTTCGTGGCTTCTCTCTCTTACGGGACGGTATATCATTCCCGCCTGACAGAAACGGCAACCTCTTATGCAGCCGCGGAAAATTTCAAGCATAACACGGTTGTGCACAATATCCATAAAGGGCACAACAAACGCATCGGGATAATATGCCTTATCCATATCCTTAATTATTCTTTTGCGGATTTTGGAAGGAACTCCCTCCGTGTTGGGCTCAATGCTTTTTACCGTGCCGTCGTCATTGTAGCTGACATCATAAAAAGAAGGAACATATATACCTTCAATTTCACGGGCAATTTTAAGCAGAAATTCCTGCTTTGTTCCACCGTTTTTTTTGTTTTCAGCGTAGGCATCCAGAACCTCTTCCCATATTTCCTCGCCTTCTCCAATAAGGAAAAAATCAACAAAATCCGCAATGGGTTCACCGTTATAAGCACAGGGTCCGCCTGCACATACAAGGGGGTCAGTTTCTGCTCTGTCTGCGGTGTAAATGGGTATACCTCCAAGCTCCAGCATATTTATAATGTTGGAATAGGAAAGCTCATACTGTAAAGTAAAGCCCACAAAATCAAATTTATTCAAAGGGTCACGGCTCTCAAGACCGTAAAGTGGAATTTCATTTTTCCGCATCTGCTCTTCCATATCATCCCATGGAGCAAAAACCCGTTCAACCCATGTATCCTCCCTGCGGTTAAGCTGATGGTAAAGAATTTTTATACCCAGATGCGACATTCCCACCTCGTAAACATCCGGAAAACAGAATGCAAAACGGGAGGCTACCTTCTCCCCATCCTTCACAATGCTGTTAAGCTCTCCGCCTGTGTATCTTGACGGCTTCTGTACAAGAGGCAAAACGCTGTCAAGCTTTTTTGTAATATCAGAACTCATATGTGTTTATCCTTTCTTCGTGTGTATGTATTAATTATACAACAGTTAGAAATTTTTTTCAAGTAAAAAGCTTAAAAAAACAAAAATACTTGCTTTTTTCATGAATATAATGTAAAATATATATATATAAATTATCTACATACGGAGGCAATCCATATGCTTTTTCCAAAAAAATACATCAGAAATGCCGGTGAGCTTGACCTGGATTTGCTCTGGAACCAAGGCAAACGCGGCATAATTTGTGATATTGACAACACGCTTTGCCGCGATGAACAGTTTGAGGTTGAGCCCTTTGCGGTGAATTTTATTAACCGGGCAAAAGAAAAAGGCTTTAAAATATGCCTTATGTCCAACAATGGCAAAGCCCGGGTTGAGCCTGTTGCAAAGTTTCTTGACTGCCCTTATCATTACAAGGCTCACAAGCCAAAGCGTGAGGCATACGATACCTGCCTTGAAAAAATCGGTGTTTCCGTTGAAAATGCCCTTATGATAGGTGACCAGCTGTTCACCGATATTCTCGGTGCTAACAGAATTGGTCTCTATTCGGTACTTGTTAAACCAATTGATAAAAAAGAAATTATGGGCATAAAGCTTAAGCGTCCCTTTGAAAAAATTGTTCTGCTATTTTACAAAAACAAATAATTATTGTGCAAAATTCATACATTTAACCCCCTTTTTGAGCTTTCAGTTATGTGTTATTGAGAAAATAAAAAAACTGTCTTGACATTTTCGAAAAACCAATATATAATGTATAATAAATAAAATCGAATTTTCTGCCCTGAAATAAAAAATGGGTTTTTAGGTATTGGAAATTGATTGTCAAAAGGAGTGAAATTATGTATTCTTGTGAAGTAACCATTAAACGCGAGGAAGGTTTACACGCTCGTCCCGCAACATTCTTTATTCAGAAAGCAAATCAGTTTGAATCATCCATCTGGGTTGAAACTCAGCAGCGTAAGGTAAATGCAAAAAGCCTGCTCGGTGTTCTGTCTCTTGGTGTTATGAAGGATTCTGCAATCAACATCATCGCAAACGGTTCAGACGAAGAAGAGGCTGTGAAGGCTCTGGTTGCTCTGGTTGAGTCGGATTTTGTTGAATAATTTTTTTGTTTTTGAAGGGATGTATTCGTAAACAGACGGATATATCCCATTTTTATTTTATGTAAAGTGAGGTGTTACAGGTGAATTTAAAAGAAAAGCTTGAGCTTTTGCCCGATTCTCCGGGAGTTTACATTATGAAGGACCATGGCGGAAACATAATTTATGTAGGCAAATCCAAATGCCTCAAAAACAGAGTCCGTCAGTATTTCACGCATAACTCCTCTCACACCCCCAAGGTTATAAGTATGGTACAGACCATTGCGGATTTTGAATACATTATGACCGATACCGAATGGGAAGCTCTTGTGCTTGAATGTAACCTTATAAAAAAACACAAGCCTTACTATAACATTCTTTTAAAGGACAGCAAACAGTATCCTTATATCCGTCTTACCTGCGAAGAAGCATATCCCCGTCTGGTGCTTGCACGCAAGCCCGAAAAAACCGGAAGTAAATATTTCGGACCATACAGCGGCGGTATTGTAAAGGATACTCTTGATACCCTGCGTAAAACCTTTAAACTCCGCACCTGTACAAGAAATTTCCCCCGTGACATCGGCAAAGGCAGACCCTGCCTCAACTATCACATTGGGCTGTGTGTCGCTCCCTGTACCGGAAAAATACCCGAAAAGGAATATAACGCCATTACCGATGAAATAACAGATTTTTTAGAAGGCAGAGAAAACCAGCTTATTTCCCGTCTGGAAACCCGTATGTATGAGCTTTCCGAAAGCCTGCATTTCGAGGCGGCAGCACAGGTGAGAGATAAAATAAACCATCTTAAAGCCATCTCCGAAAAGCAGAAAATAACCGCAACCTCAGGCAAAGACCGCGACATTGTTGCCATCGTAAACGGCCCCGGTGTTGCGAATGCTCAGGTTTTCTCTTTCCGCAGCGGAAAACTGCTGGGCAGAGAAGAGCTGTGGCTTGAAGGTGTAAGTCATGAAAATGAAGAATCTGTTGCCGGTGATTTTCTTGCACAGTTTTATATCGGCTGTGAATATATCCCCCCTGAAATTCTCATAAACATAACCCCTGCGGACAGCGAAATTCTTTCCGACTGGCTTTCTGAAAAGCGGGGCAGTAAAGTGATAATACGCGTACCTGAAAGAGGTATGGGAAGAGAAACCATGGAAATGGCGGTAAAAAACGGACAGAAATCTGTTAACGATTACCACCTGAGTGCCTCAAACGACAGAAGCCGTAACATTCTCGCGGTAAAAGACCTGGCAAAAGCAATTGGCTTAAACCAAATAAACCGCATAGAAGCTTATGACATTTCCACCACCGGTGGAACAAACTCGGTTGGCAGCATGGCGGTTTTTGAAAACGGTGAGCTGAACAAAGCTGAATACCGCCACTTTAAAATAAGAACAATTGAAGGCGTGGACGATTACGGCTCATTGAACGAGGTACTGAGCAGACGCTTTGCAAGGTATACTGAAGGCGATTCCGGCTTTTCAAAAGCTCCCGACCTTATCCTTGCCGATGGCGGTGTAGCTCAGGCAGGAGTTATTGAAAACGCTGTGCGGGCATCGGGGCTTTCCTTCCCGGTTTACGGAATGGTAAAGGACAGCCATCACAAAACCCGGGCACTTATCAGCACCGACGGTGAAATTGTACCCGTAACCGATGAAGCATTCCGTGTAATTTCCATGATTCAGGAGGAGGTTCACCGCATTGCCATAGGCTACCACCGTAAGCTCAGAAACCGCACTATGATTCATTCCGAGCTTGAGGATATTCCCGGCATAGGTAAAAAACGCCGCGAACAGCTCATAAAAAAATTCAAAAGTGTTAAAGCCATTTCCTCTGCAACCGTCACCGACCTTGCCGGAACAGAGGGCATAAGCACCGAGCTCGCGCAAAACATTTACGACTATTTCAGAAAAAAGGAGAGTGGGCAAAATTAAAGAATTTACAGTAAACAAAAACGACAGCGGACAGCGCCTTGACAAATTCATAACCAAGGTTTGTCCCGGTCTCCCTACCTCCCTTTTGTACAAATATATCCGTTTGAAGCGTGTAAAGGTAAACGGCAAAAAATCCGAGCTTGCATACCGCCTTGCTGAAGGAGATGTTCTTCAGCTTTATATTAACGACGAATTTTTCGGTGAAAGCACCTCTGGGCATTCCTTTCTTTCCAACAAAGGAAGCATCAATGTGGTTTATGAGGATGAAAATCTGCTGCTTGTTGATAAACCCTCCGGGCTTGTTGTTCACGAGGATGACAGAGGTTCAACAGACACACTCATAGGCAGAATACTGAAATATCTTTATGATAAAAAAGAGTATAACCCGGAAAATGAAAACTCCTTTGTGCCTGCCCTTTGTAACCGCATTGACCGCAACACCTCCGGTATTGTAATTGCGGCAAAAAACGCTGAAACCCTGAGGATAATCAACGAAAAAATCAAAAACCGCGAAATCCGTAAGTTTTATCTTTGCCTTATTGTGGGTAAACTAAAAAACAAGGAGGGTATACTTACCGGTTACCTTTCAAAGGATGAAACAAAAAAGCAGGTAACGGTTTATTCCTCTCCCCGAAAGGACACGAAAACAATAATAACAAAATACCGGGTATTAAACGAATTTTCCGATTACAGCCTTGCTGAGGTCGAGCTTGAAACCGGTCGTACCCATCAGATACGCGCCCATTTCGCCTCTATAGGTCATCCCCTTGCAGGTGACGGAAAATACGGTGATTATGAGTTTAACCGCAAGCACGGTCTCAGCTTTCAGGCTCTGCATTCCTATAAGCTTATTTTCGATTTCAAGGGAGAATGCGGATGTCTTGAATATCTTAAAGGAAAAACCGTTACTGCAAAAAATATATGGTTTGAAAAAGGACTGAAATAATATGTTATACAAATCCACAGAAGAATTAATAGGAAAAACTCCTCTTATGGAGCTTTGCACCATTGAAAAGGAGCTTGACCTGAAGACCCGCCTTCTTGCTAAGCTTGAGTGCTTCAATCCGGCAGGAAGTGTTAAGGACAGAGTTGCTCTTTCAATGATAAAGGATGCCGAGAAAAAAGGGCTTATAGGTAAAAACGGTGTTATCATTGAGCCCACAAGCGGCAACACCGGCATAGGGCTCGCTTCAATCTGCGCTGTAAAGGGCTACCGTTCAATTTTTGTTATGCCCGATACCATGAGTGTAGAAAGACAGATGCTCCTCCGTGCTTACGGTGGTGAGGTTGTTCTTACCGAAGGAGCAAAGGGAATGTCCGGGGCTATTGAGAAGGCGCAGGAGCTTGCAGAGGAAATACCCGGAAGCTTCATCCCCTCTCAGTTTGAAAATCCTGCAAACCCTCAGGCACATATTGATACTACCGGTCCTGAAATATGGGAAGATTCCAACGGTGAAATTGACTTTTTCGTTGCCTGCGCAGGAACAGGAGGTACTGTTTCCGGCACAGGAAAATATCTTAAAACACGCAACCCGGATATAAGAGTTGCAGTTGTTGAACCTGCCGATTCTCCCCTTCTTTCCGAAGGCAAGGCGGGCCCCCATAAAATTCAGGGAATAGGTGCAAATTTCATTCCCGATACCCTTGATACCTCGGTTTATGATGAAATTTTAACTGCAACAACCGAGGAAAGCTTTAAATGTGCAAGGCTTGTTGCACGCCGTCAGGGAATTCTCGTAGGTATTTCCTCAGGTGCCGCGCTTTCTGCCGCCATAAAGCTCGCCAAACGCCCTGAAAACGCAGGTAAAAGCATAGTTGTGCTTCTTCCGGACAGCGGTGAGCGTTACCTTTCAACATCCCTTTTTGAATAACTATTGACATTTTTCATCTCATAATATATAATATAACTATATTTATTTTTGGAGGCATACAAATGAAAAAGAAAATTTTATCCCTTGCACTCATTCTTGTTTTCGCATTTTCCATTTCAGCATCAGCTACCGTAATTGACTTTACCATAGGAAGCACAACCACAAATTCCTACAACGGTGAAGCCCTTACAACAAAAGAGCTTGAAGCCGCACCCTTTGTAAACGAAAATGACCGTACCATGGTTCCCGTCCGTGTAATTTCCGAAACCTTCGGTGCCGAGGTCGGCTGGGATGACCCCACACAGACAGTTACAGTAACAAGCGGAGAAACTGTGCTCAAGCTTGTTATAGGAAGCAATACTGCAATCCTTAACGGCAATGAGGTCGCTATGGACAGCGTTCCCACCCTTGTAAACGCAAGAACCTTTGTTCCTCTTCGGTTCATTGGCGAAGCCCTTGGCTATAACATCAACTACTGCAGTATCACCGAGCAGATAATCATTGACAACACTCCTGTAGTTGTAGTTTGCGGAAATCAGACTGTATCCTTTGCGGAATTTGAAGCTCTTTATTATGTAATTCACAAAGTGAATCATGATGCTATGATAAGCCAGGGTTACAGCGAGGAGGACATTAAAAAGCATATAATAGATTTCGCTCTTGAAGAAGTGTGCAACCATCCTTATGCTTACAATGCTTTCCCCGGAATACCCTTAACCGCAGAATACAAAGCTTCTGTGCTTAAAACTGCGGAGTCTGAAGCCGAGCTTTTCTCAACTCCTCTGAAGAGCCTTGTTGCCCTTATTGAAGAAAAGGTATCTTTTGCAACTCTTAACCCGGTAGTTCTTTACTATTCCACACTTCCCGAGGTTGTTGAAGAATCCAAAGCTTATGTTCAGGCAAAGCATATCCTTGTGGAGGACGAAAAGCTTGCAAACGAAATTTACGAAAAAGCTGTTGCCGGAGAGGATTTTGACGCTCTTGTCAAAGAGTACAATACCGACCCCGGTATGTCGCAGAATCCCGCAGGCTACATTTTCACCACCGGTCAGATGGTTAAGCCCTTCGAGGATGCCGCTTTTGCACTTGGCTACGGTGAAATTTCCAAGCCCGTAAAAACAGATTTCGGCTATCATATCATTATGCGTTCCGCCGATGACAGTGCAATAAGAACCGAGCTTGCAGTTGGCTCCATCGCCGCTGTTCTTGCATCTGCAGAAACCCCCGTAACGGTAATGACAGCAGAACAGCTTGCAGAACTTATCAGATAAGAATGTAAAAAACGGTTTCCGAGGGAAACCGTTTTTTTATGGATTTTTTTAAAACTTGCATTTTTCTTAAAAGTATGGTATAATGGTAGTGTGTTATATTACACAAATAAATTACGGAGGTGTTTTATATTCGAAAGTTTCTATGTTTAACACTTGTTTTACTCACTCTTTTCTGTTCAAATGCTTTAGCCGCACCGGCTCAGGTAGAAGGCTTTACAATCCCCATTGATGTTACCGTTAACGGTGATTTTGTAAAGTGCATCGCAAAACCCTACAGCGATGACGGCGTAACCTATATTCCCCTGCGTTCCTTTGCGGACATTCTGTCTGCTCCCATTACCTGGAATGAAGAAGACCAGTCGGCTACCTTTACCAAAAACGATGTTACCTTTACCTTTTATGCAGATAAACAGGTTTGCCTTGTAAACGGCTATGTTTGTGAAAACGGCTATGCACAGATGCAGAACGATGAGATAATGTTCATTCCTCTTCGTTTTGTCTGTGAATATCTGGGCTACACCGTAACCTGGGATAATTTCTACTACATTGAAGATGTGGTAGCACCCGGTAATGTAAACCCCGAACATTGTAAGGATTTTTCCTATACCCGTAACGACCTTTTATGGCTCGCTAAAATCAATTATGTTGAATGCGGTGCCGAAAGTGTCCGTACACGTATTGGCATTGCAAACACGGTAGTGAACCGTATGCGTTCACCCATTTACCCAAACAACATTCCCGATGCCATCACCGATGTAAAACACGGTGTTCAGTATCCGCCCGCACATACAGCACGGTTTAAAACCGTTGTTCCCTCATGGACAAGTATGGTTGCGGCAAAATGTGCACTCAACGGTGTTGAGCTTGTTGGTGATTCGGTGGCTTTTGTGCATGTAAATGCAATTCACCGTTCCTGGCCCGGAACTCATATGAATCATTACACTACAATCGGGGTTGTAGCCTTTTTCACCTTCAGCCCGGTTTATCACTAAAAGAAAAAGCCTGAAATTCAGCAATGCTGAATTTCAGGCTTTTGTTTTATTCTGCAACAACAAATTCCGCGCCGTCTCCCGTACCCTGAGGCAACGGGTCAAGCTTAAGAAGTGTGTAAAGATAAACTGTTCTTGCAAGACCTAAGGTTACAAATGTATCCAGAAGCACAATTACAATTGACGCGGTAGTGTTTGCTTTTGTATCCGGCTTGAAAACATCAAGTAAATCCTTAAGGAAAATATATTCAATTATTGCCGCCGCAACACCGGGGATAAGATAAAGAATGGCGGAAAAAGAACCGATAAATGGAATTACAATGCTTACTACACTTACAATAAGACCAATAATAATTGTTCCTAAAAGCCTTATGCCAAGATAAACCCAGAAGGCTGTTCTTCTGTCGTCAAATTTATATTTACCGAACACATCAAAGGGCTTGTTTCCGGGGATATCCGCAACAACATACTGACGGAACCAGGAGCTGAAGAAGGGTATCCATGCAAGCCAGGGCATAGGTCTTTCTGTTTTCTTTGCAAGCTTGTAAAGGGGTATTGCCTCAAGCACCCATATAACAAGTGCAAGAAGTGCAGACACAGCTGCCATAACAATGGCTGCCATCATCATTACTCCGGCAACGCCAAGCTCAGCAATACCAAGCCCATAATAAAGAGCATCATAAATGCTTTCGAGGGAATCCAGGGAACTGTCATTTACATAATAATCCATAAATCATTCTCCTTTGTAAGAATTTTAACACTTTTATATTATCATAAAAAAAGCAGGTTGTCAATACTCAACACAAGGTGTCAAGGTTAATGCTTTTCAGCTTACTTACAATATGGTTGTTAATATCCATCATAATGTGGCTTATTGAACAGGCTGTTTTATCCATTGTACATTTGCTTTCGTCCCCTACGCACTTGTTAACGGCAACAGGTCCGTCAATAACCTCAACAATCTGCAGAAGAGTGATGTTTCCGGGTTTTTCACCCAGGCTATAGCCACCGCTTGAGCCCTTTCTGGACTTTATAAGCCCTGAAAGAACAAGCTTGCGGAGAATTTTCACCGTAAACCTTGAAGGTATGTTCTGAGCTTCGGAAATTACATTGGCGTTAACTGCCTCGGATTCATTAAGTCTTGAAAGCATAACCATAATTCTTATGGCGTAATCGCATTCCTGAGTTATTCTCAAAAAAATCTCCACCTTTCGTATATAATTATAACCCTTTTTTCTCTATTTGTCAATGTAATTTGCTTGACTTTTATTTTCCGAAATGGTATAATAATATATATGCTTATCAGAAGGAAGTGATATCTTGGCATATCAGGCTCTTTACCGCCGTTGGCGACCCATAAATTTTGACGATATGATAGGTCAGGATCATATCACCAAAACTCTGCGCAATCAGATAGTAACCGGCAGAACAAGTCATGCTTATATTTTCACCGGCATCCGCGGCACAGGTAAAACCTCTACCGCAAAGGTGTTCAGCCGTGCTATAAACTGCGAAAATCCGGTAGATGGCAACCCCTGTAACGAATGCCCCACCTGTAAGGGCATTTTGGACGGCTCCATTCTTGATGTTTCGGAAATTGATGCCGCTTCAAACAACGGTGTTGACAACATCCGTGAAATCTGTGACGAGGTTATTTATTCTGCTACTCAGGCAAAATATAAGGTTTATATCATCGACGAGGTTCATATGCTTTCAACAGGTGCCTTCAATGCGCTTCTGAAAACCCTTGAGGAACCGCCCGGTCATGTTATGTTCATTCTGGCAACCACCGATATCCACAAGGTGCCTGCAACAATTCTTTCAAGGTGTCAGCGTTTCGATTTCCGACGCATCACCGCGGACGATGTAGCAAAGCACCTGAGAAAGGTTACCGAGGCTGACGGTGTGCACATTGACGATGACGGTCTCCGCCTTGTTGCCCGCCTTGCAGAAGGCTCAATGCGTGACGGTCTCAGCATAATGGACCGTTGCCTTGCCTATGGTGATGATACCCTTACCTATGAAGACATTGTAAATATTCTTGGAGTAGCCGAGGACAGGCAAACTGTGGAAATTCTCCGCGGCATAGCCCGTAACGATACCCCTTCGGTAATAGCTGCCCTTGACCGTATGATAACCGCAGGCAAAAGCATTGATATAATAATAAGCGGTCTTATAAACACCGCCCGTAACATTATGCTGTGCCGTTGTCTTACCGAGCCAGGTCAGGTACTTGACCTGGGCGAAGAAGATATTGCCGACCTTAAAGCCGTAGCAGAGGAGTTTACAGAAGAAAAATGTGTTTTCTGCATTAAAACTCTTTCTGAAACATCAGCATCGGTAAGGTTCAGCCCCAACCCAAGGGTTACTCTGGAAATTTGTCTTATAAAGCTTTGCAATCCTTCGTATATGCAAACGCCCGAGGCACTGCTTGACCGTCTTTCCGCCGTGGAAAGCAAGCTTGAAACCGGCAGTTTTTCCGTGGTTCCCCCTTCAAAGGCGGAGGCTGCCCCTGAACCCTCAAAAGAAAAAACAAAAACTGTAAAAATTCAGCCTGCAGGCAGCTTTGCCGAGGGCTGGCAAAAAATAATAGCTCTTCTTCGTGATAACCGTTCCGCCATTTATTCCGTTCTCGGTCTCTTTGAAGCCTCCGGTGACGGAGATGTGCTTATTCTCCTTTACATGAGCGACGATGCATATGGCTGTGAAAAGCTTCTTCACGAGCGTGAGGACGAACTTTTTGATGCGGTGGAGCAGGTTTGTGCAAAACGCCCACGAAGACTTGTTGTTCAGCGTAAAGTGGTAGAAAATGCCACAGCCGATAAATTGGCAGAGTTGGCTAAATTAAATTTAAATACAATATAAAGTGAGGATTTAAAAAATGGGAAAAGGTAAATTTAACGGCTTCCCCGGAGGAGCCAATATGAACAATATGTTAAAACAGGCACAGAAAATGCAGGCAGATATGGCAAAGGCTCAGCAGGACCTTGAAGAAAAGGTTGTGGAAACCTCTTCCGGCGGCGGTATGGTAACTGTTAAGGTAAGCGGAAAGAAGGAGCTTCTTGATGTTGTTATAAAGCCTGAGGTTGTTGATCCTGATGATATCGAAATGCTTCAGGACCTTATAATTGCAGCGGTTAACGATGCAATGACCCAGATTGATAAGGAAACTCAGGCAGAAATGAGCAAAATCACCGGTGGATTGAACATTCCCGGTTTATTCTAAACCCGAGGTGTTTTTATGAGCGGATACATTCCTCCTCTTGCACGGCTTATTGACGAATTTGCAAAAATGCCGGGTGTTGGCAGACGAAGTGCCGCAAGAATGGCATTTTATGTTCTCAAGCTTTCCGAAAAGGAAGCAGGCAACCTTGCCGGAGCAATTATTGAGGCAAAAAAAAGCATAAAATACTGCAGCATATGCTGCAACCTTACCGATACGGACCCCTGCGCGGTTTGCGAAAGTGACAGACGGGATAAATCTACCATATGTGTAGTGGAAAACCCCAGGGATGTTATAGCCCTGGAAAACACTCATGAATATAAAGGGCTTTACCATGTTCTTCACGGGGTTATATCTCCCATGGACGGAGTGGGACCGGAGGACATCCGCATAAAAGAACTCCTTGCACGCATAAGCACAGATGTAAAAGAAATTATTGTTGCCACAAACCCCACAGTTGAAGGTGAAGCAACCGCCATTTACATTTCAAAGCTTTTAAAACCCTTTGGCATAACAGTCACAAGAATTGCTCACGGCTTGCCCGTAGGCGGTGACCTGGAATATGCCGATGAAATAACTCTTACCCGTGCCATGGAGGGCAGACGGGAAATTTAACATAAAAACACCCTTCGCTGAATATGTTAAAGCGAAGGGTTTTATTTTTTCCGGGAGGGATTTTTATGAACGATGTAAGACAGCAAAGGCGCAATGCACACTATGGCAAAACTGAAAATTCGCCTGAAGAGAAAAGTGAATTTATAAGAATTTTCATACAGCTTATTATTTGTATGGCAATTCTTGCCGGAGTTCTGTACGGAAATGGTTACAGACTTTCTCATGGCGAAACCATAGGTGATTTTGTTCGCCATACACTTTCTCACACTACCAATGTTCTTGTGCCTGTCTCACATCTGAGAAATTTTGTGTCCGAAAAATTCGGACCGATAAATATACCCGACCCCGGAGAAAGTGCCGTTTTCAACGAAACAACCCCAACTAAATCCACCGAATAAAGGGAGTTTTTATGTTCAGACTTTTTAAAAATTTTTATGTGCATTACTCTGTATTGCTGCTTTTTCTGTGCTTTGTTCTCGGCTCCGATTACAACACACCCGGGCTCATTCTTCTTTCAGTAATTCTCCACGAATGCGGACATCTTGTAGTTCTTCTTTTTTGCGGAGGCAAACCCGAAAAAATTGTATTTCATGCTTTCGGTGTTTCAATAAACACTAATGTTTATAAGCTTTCCTCCGATAAAATGCTTCTGACAGCCATGGGCGGTCCTGCTTTAAGTTTTTTACTTGCAGGACTTTTTTATTTTGTGTATCCCCCTCTTTTTTCACCAAATCTGTGTATAGGGCTTGTGAATCTTCTTCCCATTCTGCCTCTTGATGGAGGAAGAATTCTGGGGAATATGCTGGCAAAAGTTCTCGGCAGAAAAGGCAGCCGCACAGTAATGCGTTATCTGGGAATGTGCTTTTGCACCCTGGCAATACCGACGGGATTACTGCTCTTTGCTTATTCCGGTTTTAACACTTCCCTTATTATACTGGGATTTTTCATTGCCGCAGAAAGCTTCAACACGCCATTTTCAGAGCCTGCTTGCTTTGTTATGAAAAAACCTACTCTTGGTGAAATATACCTTATTCCCCAAAACACAGGTTTGCGGGAAACTGCCGATATGCTTCCCGCAGGCGGAATAGGTGCAATTGTAGACGAAAACGGTGCGGTTTTGCGGCTTGTCACCGCAAGGGGACTGTACAACGAGCTTGCAAAAACCGAAAAGCTCTTATATTGAAAAGTCGCCCTGATAACAATTCCGTCAAAAACCTTACCCCCCTTTTAAGCCATCATTCATCTTAGTTTGCCGGGCAGCAGCCTTTTTATGCATTTTTATTAAGATGCATAATCCTAAAAGTAACAAACTTATTCTGTTACTCCCCGGATTATTTTCCCCATTTCCTCACTTAAAATTTGTCTGTTATCGTCATCAACAAGGCTGAAACGGTTGCCGTCATTAGGTGTGCTTAAATAATTCCATACACAATAAGGAATATCCCATTCTTTAAGAATTGTTATCATATCACGCATCCAGTTTTCACGGTATTTTATATCGCAGTGACGGATTGTGCCGAACTCTCCGCACCACAGAATTTTATCCGGGTGATTTTCGATAAATCTCTTTGCCGGCTGCAGATATTGCCTTAAAAAATCAATATCTATTTTTTCAAATTCAGGATAGGGATTTTCTGCGCCATGAAGTCTGTGATACTCTCTGTAGCGTTCAATATCCTCTGTTGGATACGGCATTTTCCGGTTGTAAAACAGCGGTCCTGCCTGCAACACTCCCTGCTGATGTGTAAATTCATGGGGTGCATAACAGTGGAATGTATAAATGATATTTTCATCATCGTACACCTTGATGTAATCAAGTCCGGGAGGATTATTCCACTCTGTTCCTCCGATAATTATTAACCGGTCTCTATTAAGCTTTCTGATTGCGTTGATTGTTTTTTCGGCAACATAATTCCACTCATCGGCCGTTGCATCTACAACCTCATTTAAAAGCTCAAAAATTACGGTGTTATCGTCCAAAAAAACCTCTTCAAGCTTTACCCATGCAGAAATAAATCTGTGCTGAAGCTCTTCATTTTGCATAAGCCCGCTTTCTTCATGAATATCACAATAATTCCCTACAGCTTTGTGCATATTCAAAACCAACCGTAAATTATACCGCTTGCACCAGCTGGCAAACTCCTGCAGAATATACAGAATTTTTTCTCTGTATTTATACGGACTTTCCTCCAATACTATCTGGTCAAAACCCAAACGGATATGATCCATACCAAGGGATGCTATATACCTAACATCTTTTTCTGTGATATAGCTTTCAAAATGCTCCATATCGCCTACAGTAATAATAAGTCTTTTATCCTTGGGCAAAACATTGAACCTCTTATAGTTTGTAAGCCAGCCGCCAATGCCCATTCCTTTTTGCAAACCTTTTATCTTATTCATAAAAATGCCTCCTTTATATATACATTATAACACTAATTATGTTTATACCGCTATGTTTTTTTATAAAACTACTTGTATAAAACATAGATTTATGTTATAATCAGCACGGGTGATATTATGAATTTACAAATAAACTGTACTCAGGACGGCATAAAGGTATATCCGATGCATAAGCACAACAATTATGAAATTATGCTTTATTTGCATGGAACCGGCCATCTTCATACACAAAGCACCAATGTCCCTTTTTCTCCCGGAAGTATTATTATTGTTCCGCCCGGAATGGAACACGGTTCAGCATCAACAAACGGCTTTAAAAACATATCGGTCAGCGGCAGCTTTGAAAACCTTTTACACTTTAAAGATGTTGTTGCTCTCTCTGATAATGAACAAAATGAAGGTAAAATGCTTGCTACAATGATATATAATAACCGCCATAAAAACAGCAACTATGTTTTTAAACTATGTGCTGCCTATATACATTTTATTTTACAGTATATAAACATTTCAGACAATATTGGTATGTCGGTTAATAAAATTATAAGTGAAATTGAAAATAACTTTTATAATCAGGATATAAACCTGAGTCAGCTGCTTCATAAAAGCGGTTATGCAGAAGACTACATAAGGCTACATTTCAAAAAAGTTACCGGTAAAACACCCAACGGTTTTTTGACAGACATAAGAATAAAACACGCTGTTTTTCTGATTGATATATATGCAAATACGCTTTCATTACAGCAAATAGCCGAGCAATGCGGGTATGCTGATTATGTATATTTCTCCAAAAAATTCAAATCCGTACTTGGTATGTCTCCAAAAGAATATAAAAACAATATAAATATTTAAAAATATTGCCCTGTACTGAATGTTCTTGTGAACACCCGGCACAGGGCAACTTTTTTTATTTTTCTTTTCTGAACTTTTCCCAGCCTTTAATTCCCACAAAGCATACAAGTATTCCGCAGGCGGCAGTTACCGTCCACATTATAACCGTAAAGTTCCAGCCAAGCTTCTGGGAAAGCACCGAGCTTCCGTAGGTTGCAATTGCTGCACCTACATAGGTACAGCTGTTAAGCAGACCGGACATAAGGGAAACCTTACCGAATTTTGCAAAATATCTGGGTACAAGGCAGGTAAATATAACATTTATGCCGTGCATAGAGCCTGCCGCAAGAGCAAACATTGCAATAGAAAGGAAAATCCCTCCACCTGCATTGGTAATTGCAAGGACCATAAGAGAAAGTCCTCCGGCAATAAAAAATACCCCCGTACACAAAAGCTCATTTTTAAGCCATTTTCTGTTAACTGTAAGAGCAAGGTTGTTGCACAAAATGTGGAATATGGGAAGAACAACACCGCTGAGTATTGCAATGTCACTGCCCACATCAAAGGTTTCCTTTATGTATGTAGGCATCCAGTTGGTAATACCGTCACGAAGAATACCCTGAAAAACAATGCCAAGCATAACAAGAGCAAGGAGGAATACTGCTCCTCCCGTAAAGGCTGAACCTCCGTCATTGCCTTGTTTTTTTGCGACAGGCGGCATCTCCCAGGACACCTTGTTTCCCATTTTTGCAAAAAACATAAACCATATAACCGCAAACAAAACAGCTATGGCAGAAGGTATAAAGAAGGAAGCCTTCCAGCCGAAATGCCTGATAAGTAATGGCGAGCAAAGATACATAACAAGCGTTGCACCGCCACTTCCGCTTGATACAAGACCGCAGGTCTTTTTATAATCAACCTCATTGAGATAGGTTGACATTATTCTCACAAGAGGCGGCCACATAAACGCCTGAGCAAGACCGTTTACACTCCACAGAAGAACATTCATAACCGGGCTGGTATTAAAAGGCATAAGCACATTTATTGCCGCTGTAACAAGCAAGCCGCAGAAGGTGAGCTTATAGGGTCTTACTTTGTCACCGAGATATCCGCTTATAAGCTGACCCGCGCCGTAAACAATGCTGTTTACCGTAACTGCAAGTGCCGCCACCTGCTTTGCCACATCCCCACGAGCTATCATATCCACCATTACCGCGCTGTAATTAATTCTTGTTATGTAACTCACAAAATAAACCACGGTGCACATTGTCATCATTAAAAGAATTTCTTTTTTATTTTCAAGCCTTGCCATGCTTCTCTACCCCCACAAGCTTCAGCCCTGCATTCTCGTATTTTTCAGCAATTTCCCCGGAAATATCAGAATCGGTTATGTAGGTAAACCGACTTTCGGCATCACTGACCTTGTACATGGCGTACTGTTCAAATTTACTGCTGTCACCCAGAACAAAAACCTCGTCTGCCATTTTTATGAGACATTTTGCCGATTCAACAAACTCAGCGTGCATATATCCCAGACCCTTTTCGGCAGATATTGCCGAAGGAAGCACAAAGCTTTTCATAACGTGAATTTTTGACATTGCCTCAACTGTAAGGTGCCCGGTAAAGGCATTCTCCTCAGGTGAAAATTCTCCTCCGAGAAGAATAACCCTGAACTTGCTCACACCCTGAAGCCTTTCAAATGTACTCATACAATAGGTAACCACAGTAAGCCTGCTGAATCTTTCCCGAAGAAGCTCTGCAAGATAAATAGCGGTAGTTCCCGCATCAATGGCAATAACATCACCTTCATTTATAAACCTTATGGCATTTTCAGCCACCTCTTTTTTTAGCTCAGGGAAATCGTCCATTCTGCTTTTGAGATGCTTGAACTCAACCATTTTCCCCGTCTGTATTGCTACTGCTCCTCCGTGAGCACGGGTAAGCATACCCTTCTTTTCGAGGGCAAGAATATCCTTTCTTACGGTTTCGTGGGAAACATTCAGCTTTTTTGCAATCTCCGCCGCCTGAATTCTACCCTGTTTTTCAAGCATTTCACAAATTATTTTATGTCTTTCAATTTCAAACATTTAAAATCAACTCCAACAAAATCCAATTATAACACAACTAAATCCAATTGTCAATAGTTTTAAACTTTTTATAAACATTTTTTTCACTGTGTTGACATTTTTCTGTGTATAATATATAATAAGAGAGAAAACAAATGAAAGGAACCTATGCTATGATACCTGAAAATTATATCTCCTCCGACCACAATACCGGACTGGAGCTTCTGAAAAAAAGCATTCACAACTTTGAAATATACATGATGATGTACGGAAGTGCCATAAAAGAGGTACGCACAAAGCTTGAAATTCTCAGCGATAACCTTTCGGTAGACTATAAGCGTAATCCCATTGAAATGATAAAATCACGCATAAAACGGCCTGAAAGTATTGTAGAAAAGCTTAACCGCAAAGGTGCCGATTTTTCCTCCCCCGCTGTTCTTAACTCACTCAATGACATTGCCGGCATACGGGTTATATGTTCCTTTGTTGATGACATCTACGAGGTTGCGGATATGCTTGCCCGACAGGATGACATAACTGTTCTTGAAATTAAAGATTACATAAAAAATCCAAAACCAAACGGTTATCGCAGTTATCATATGATAATAGAAATTCCGGTGTTTTTTGCGGACCGCAAACAGCCCATGAAGGTTGAGGTTCAGTTCCGCACCATTGCCATGGACTTCTGGGCAAGCCTTGAACATCAGATGAAATACAAAAGGAATTTTGAGCATAGCGAGGAAATAGTAGAAGAGCTCCGTAACTGTGCAGAAATTATAGCCCGTACCGATTTGCGTATGCAAAACATAAACAAATCCATAGCTCGTCTGGAAAAACAGAACTAAATAACAAAAAGGGGATGTTAAAAAACTCAGGATCGCAAGAAAAGAGGGTAAGAAATAGTTTTTGAAAAGTTTTTCGTATAGCTTACATCCGAAAATAAAGGTAGAAAAATCAAAATCTTTGATTTTTCTTAAAAATTTCAATCTTTT
>JAZQCS010000106.1:0-22641 GCA_045546415.1 Clostridia bacterium
GCTTGTCATCTTTGCAAGGCGTCAGCCTTGCTGCATCTTCCGCACCAAAATCCCCTCAAAATTCCATCCGTTTCAGGTTCGCAGAATTTTTTACAAGCTATTTTTTATCGGTACAAGGCAAAAACGCAGCAAATGCTGACGTAATTTGCAAATATTATTGATAAAATATTGGTCTTTTAACAATGTAGCGATGAAAAAGAGAAAGTAAAAAACGTGGTTCAGATAACTTCTGTCACCCTAAATTTTTATTTTCCGTTTTTCTTGTTAACCTGAGCCTGAACCTTGATAGGAAGACCATAAAGGTTAATGAAGCCTGCGGAATCAGCCTGATTGTAAACTTCATCTTCACCAAAGGTTGCAATCTCTTCAGAATAAAGAGAATAATCACTCCAAACGCCTGCTTTAATGATATTACCCTTGTAAAGTTTAAGACGAACCTTACCTGTTACATTTTCCTGAGTCTTATCAACAAAAGCGGTAAGAGCCTCACGAAGAGGTGTATACCACTGACCGTTATAAACAAGGTCAGCAAATGTAATTGCAAGCTCCTGTTTCTTATGAGCTGTCATTTTATCAAGACAGATTGTTTCAAGATAGTTATGAGCAAAGTAAAGAATATCACCACCGGGAGTTTCATAAACACCACGGCATTTCATACCAACAAGACGGTTTTCAACAATGTCAAGAAGACCGATACCATTAGCACCGCCAACCTCGTTAAGCTTTAAGATGATTTCCTTAGCACTCATTTTTTCATCATTGAATGCAACGGGAACACCCTTTTCAAAATTGAGAGTTATGTAAGTTGGTTTATCGGGTGCAACAATGGGAGAAACGCCCATTTCAAGGAAGCCTTCTTTTTCATACATAGGCTCGTTACCCGCATCTTCAAGGTCAAGACCCTCATGGGAAAGATGCCAAAGGTTTTTATCCTTGGAATAGTTGGTTTCCCTTGTGATTTTAAGAGGAATGTTGTGTGCTTCTGCATATTCAATTTCCTCTTCACGGGACTTAATATCCCATTCTCTCCAGGGAGCAATAATGGGCATATCGGGAGCAAATGCTTTAATTGTAAGTTCAAAACGCACCTGGTCGTTACCCTTACCTGTACAGCCGTGACAAATTGCATCTGCACCTTCGCTAAGTGCTATTTCACAGATTCTCTTTGCAATGATGGGTCGTGCAAAGGAAGTACCTAAAAGATATTCCTCATATTTTGCACCTGCCTGAACTGTAGGAACGATAAAATCGTTTACAAATTCTTCGGTTAAATCTTCAATGTAAAGCTTGGATGCTCCTGTTTTAATGGCTTTTTCTTCAAGACCTTCAAGTTCATCCGCCTGACCCACATTTCCGGAAACCGCAATAACCTCGCAGTTATTGTAGTTTTCCTTAAGCCACGGAATGATAATTGAAGTATCAAGACCGCCGGAATATGCAAGCACTACTTTTTTAATTTTACTCTTATCCATTTTTATTACCTCCGGTAAATTATTTACTTTATGTTATAATTATACACCTTTTTGCATAAAAATTCAAGCATATTTTTAATTTTTATTTATTTTTGGCTATTTTAACAAATTGCAATATTCATAAACAGCTAATATTGTGTATTATTATTCAATATTATCAAATAAGCTGCTTTTGTAGCTCAAAAAGAGCGTTCCCCCGGTGACTTATTGCATTTTTCAGCTCGGCAGAAACCTCTGCAAGGGTTTTGTTGTATTTCTCAACAAAGAACACAGGGTCATAACCAAATCCGTTTTCACCTTTTGGCTCTCTTGTTATGTATCCCTCACAGGTGCCCGTTGCTTTTACCACATCACCGTCAGGGAAGCATAAGGTTACCGCAGAAACGAATCTTGCTGTTCTCTCGCTGTCCGGAACATCCTTCATTTTTTCAAGAAGATAGTTTACACGGTCACTATCAGTACCTTCGCAATATCTGGCAGAGTATATGCCCGGTTCACCGCCAAGGCTATCCACCACAAGACCTGAATCATCAGCAAGAGCCGCTTTTCCGGTTGCCTCCATTATTGCTTTTGCTTTTATATAGGAATTTTCTTCAAAGGTTGAGCCTGTTTCTTCAACATCTATTTCAAGACCAATATCCTTAAGACTGACAACCTTATATCCGAGAGGTGCAAGAATTTCAATAAACTCACGAAGCTTATGCTTATTATTTGTTGCCGCAACTACATTTCTATCCATATTACCCTCCGTTTATTCAGCTGAAATGTTATAATAATATATAGGTTGACCGCCAAACTGCACGGAAACATCAATATCGGAATATTCAGATTCAATATTATTTGCAAGTTTTTCTGCCTGTTCTTCTGTTATATCAGCACCGTAATAAACTGTAACAATGCCGGTTTCTTCGGAAATAAGATTACGGCATACATTCAGTGCAACCTCATTTATGTCCTCACCATTGGCAACAATACCGCCAATTCCAAGACCGATTATCTGACCTTCTTTAATTTCTATGCCATTATTTGAGCTGTCACGAACCGCATAGGTTACCGAACCTGTAACAACCGTGTCAATAATCTCACTCATTGCCTCTGCATTGGTATCACTATCTGCTTCAGGGTCAAAACCAAGCATTACAGATATTCCCTGAGGAACAGAGGTTGTATTAATTACAACAACCTTGCATTCTGCCATGTCTCTTGCCGCCTCAGCAGCCATAATTATGTTTTTATTGTTGGGTAAAACATAAACCGTTTCGGCATTGGCATTTTCCACAGCTTTAAGAATATCTCCTGCGCTGGGGTTCATTGTCTGACCGCCCTCTATAACATCGGTAACTCCAAGCTCTTTCATAATTGCAGAGTAGCCTTCACCTGCGGAAACCGCAACAACCGCACATTTTTTAGGCGGTTCTTTTGGAGTTTCCTGCACAGTATTACCAATTTTTTCATTGTGCTGAAAACGCATATTATCTATTTTAATGTCATTAAGGCTTCCGAGCTTGAGAGCGTTTTGAATAACAATACCGGGATTATCGGTGTGAATGTGAACCTTAACAAAATCGAATTGATCAATTACAACAACACAATCCCCTATTTTTGAAATTGTATTTTTAAACCTTCCGGCATCAACCTCAGGACTGGTTTTATCAATCAGAAATTCCGTACAGTAGGTAAAGGTTATTTCCTCATCTTCAGTATCTGAAACCGATACAGCCTTTGTAGAAACATCGGCTCCTTCCGTAAGCTCAACAACCTTTTCATTTTCAAGGTAATAAAGCATCCCTTCAAGAGCAACAACCCATCCTTTACCTCCGGCATCAACAACACCGGCTGCTTTAAGCTTGGGCAAAAGCTCAGGAGTTCTGTCAAGAGATTCATTGGCGGCTTTTACAGCTTCTCTCATAACAGTAAGAAGGTCGGTTTTATTTGTTATATATTGTTGTACATATTCACCGCACTCTCGTGCAACAGTAAGAATTGTGCCTTCTGTAGGCTTCATTACCGCGCTGTAAGCAGTCTGCGAAGCTGTAACAAAGCACTTTGCAAACCTGGCGGGAGAAACCTCTTTTTTTCCTTTCATTTCCTTTGCAAAGCCGCGGAGTAGCTGAGACAAAATAACGCCTGAGTTACCTCTTGCACCGCGAAGAGTTGCCATTGCAACCTTGTCAGCAACATCGCAGGTATCAGGATTTTTACCAAGCATACCCTCTGCTGTTTCCTTTGCGCCGGAAATGCTCATAGACATATTTTTTCCTGTATCACCATCAGGCACCGGAAACACATTCATCTCATTAAGCAATTCCTTATTATTAGTCAGGTTATTTGCTGCAGAGATAATCATTTTTGCAAACTGTTCACCTGTTAACATAACTCTTTCTCCTTATTCAGCAAGTTCCATCTTTTCGATATGAACGATAACTTTATCAACACCAATTCCCATTGTATGTTCTATTTCATATTTTATATTTCTGCATATGCTCTCGCTAATTGTCTGTACATTAATGCCAAAAGCTGCGATAATATATAAATCAATAATAAGCTTTGTGCCGTTGGCTCTTATTTTAACACCCTTTGCAAGCTGAGAAATATTATCCTTTTTAAGTACCTTTCCGCCGTAGGAAAAACCTACAACACCGTAACAACCTGTACATACATTGGCAATGGTTTTGAGAATTACCTTATTTGTTATTAAAACCTGACCTCTGTTAGTATTAATTTTTACTGCCATGGTGTATACTCTCCTTTTCGGTTAATTTTAGTTCAAAATGAAATGTTGTGTATGTTGTCCGTTCCTTTTCGTTGTTTTCGCAGGAAACGGTTATACGCTCTCCGTGACTGTTAATTATTTTCTTTACAAAGAAAAGTCCCAACCCGGTACCTTTTCTGTCGCAGCTACGGGATTTATCACCTTTATAAAACTTGTCCCATATACCTTCAATATCCTCAGGAGCAATTCCTTCACCGGTATTTGAAACACTTATTTGTGCTTTGGTTCCGTGTTTTCTTGTATTTAAATATATTTTTCCATGTTTCGGGGTAAATTTAACAGCATTATCAATAAGATTTGTTATTACTCTGTCAATTCCGTCGCTGTCAGCTGATACAAAAAGCTCATTTTCATAAAAATCCGCAACAACTTCAAGCTCTTTTTCTGTAATCTGCTCTTCAAAAATAAAAACAGTATTACGGATTTTATTGTTTATATCAAATGAAACAATATCAAGTTCATTGTCTCCGGCTTCAAGACGGGCAATGTCAAGCAAACGGTTAATAAGCCTGGAAAGTCTTCGGCTTTCATCAAGGCATATACCGATATACTTTTCGTACTGTTCGGGCGGTATAACTCCATCCTTAATGCCCTGCAAAAAACCTATTACCGAGGTAAGAGGAGTTTTAAGCTCGTGGGAAACATCTGAAATGAAGCTTGTTTTCATTTTATCGGAATTTTCAAGAGCTGCAACCATTTCATTAAAAGTCGTTGCAAGCTCACCTATTTCATTTTCGTAATCCTTAAGTTCAACGCGTTTTGATAAATCTCCTTCGGCAATAAGCTTTGCCACACGACTTATATCTGATATAGGTTCTGTAATGCGTGCCGATATATAGTATGACACAACAACACAAATTATAAGCATAGGAAAAAGCACAAAAAGCAACGAACCCATGGTGCCAAGCCTCAGCTTTGAAAGATAATCCGTAGGCAGGCTGCATATTACAGCTCCAAGAACCTCTCCGTCTTCCAAAACCGGTCTTGCGGTTGTTATAACCTTTTCACCGTAATAAAGCGACAAATCCGATGTGCAATTTAATGATTGCCCCTGTAAAACAGACGCAATCTGCTTTTCAGGAACCCCATTTTTTTCAATAAAGGGCAAAACATTCGAGGACGAAAAAATCACTCTGTCGTATTTATCAACGGTTAAAATGTAATATCCCGTGTTACGGCTGTAGGTTTCTATGTCCTCCTCGTAAATCATTTCCAGCATATAATTATGATGTAAATTCTCAATATCTGTTTTCCCCATAATACCTGCGGCAATTTTACAAAGGCGTTCGGTGGTTTCAGTTAAATTTTCTCCTTCACGGTTACGGTAAATGTTACCGATTGAAAAAAACAAACTGAGGTACACAACAAGAAAAGAAAAACACAAAATTAAAACCACAGTTGTTCTGAGCCTTGATTTAACAGTTTTCATACTTTATGCCTACTTAACTTCAAACTTATAACCCACACCGTTAATTGTTTTAAGAGACCAGTTGGAATTAACTCCCTCAAGTCTTTCACGCAACCTGTGAATATGCACATCAACAGTACGGGAATTACCATAAAATTCATATCCCCACACGCTGTCAAGCAGCTTATCTCTGCTGAAAACCTTGTTGGGATTTGAAGCAAGAAAGTAAAGAAGCTCAAGCTCTTTTTTGGGAACCTCCACCTTTTCCCCCGAAATTTTCAGCTCATATGTGGTAAGATTTACCGAAAGCCCCGGGTAAATTACCTCATCAGTTTTTTCCTCAGGTGCTTCAGTTCTGCGCAGAACGGCTTTTACCCTCGCAACAAGCTCACGGGGTTCAAAGGGTTTAACCACATAATCGTCTGCACCAAATTCAAGACCGAGTATTTTATCAACAGTACCGCCTTTTGCCGTAAGCATAATAACGGGAATGTTGCTGACCTTTCTTATTTCTTTACATATCTGCATGCCGTCTTTTCCGGGAAGCATTATGTCAAGAACAACAAGCTCCGGTGTAACCTCACGGAAAAGATTAATAGCATCATTGCCATTATGTGCGGTAACAACTTCAAAGCCTTCTTTTTCAAGATAAAGACGCACAAGATCACAAATATTGTAATCGTCATCTACAACAAGAATTTTACGCATTACTCCGCGTCCTTTCCATAATAAAACTATATACCGATATTAATTATAACACAAAAACATAAATATTGCAACATTTTTGTAAAAATTAAATTGCTGTTAACAAAAAAACCGAAACATCTTTACGATAGTTCCGGTTTTGTCAATAACTATTTGAAAATCACAAAAGTTCTTTCAGTTTTTTCAGAAAAGCTTCTTCTCCGAAAGTGTTAAGCTTTACAAACATCGCCTGACTTCCTCCGGAGGTTATAGCGGAAATTTTTACCGAATCTCCCGAACCAAACAAGGTAACACTAAGGCTTACGCGATTTCCTCCCATATAGCTGAAGCGTTCAAAAACGCGTACGCTGCACCTTGCATCTCCAATAATAAAATCGCTTGAATCCTCAAGGGTTGCCGAAACACTTCCGTTTAAAATTCCATCCTCTATTTTTTCAAGCAGCTGTTTGAAATTTGCTTTAACAGTCGTTTCATATTTTGCCATTTTTCTCATCCCCCAAAGATAATTTTTTATATACAGTAAGGCGCATTGTTATATAGCACGCCATTCCACCAATAACATTAGAAACCGGCTCCGCAAGAAAAACTCCGTTTACGCCAAATCCAAGCCATGGCAGAATGAGAGTAAGAGGAACAACTATTATAACCTTGCGCAAAAGAGAAAAAATCACCGCGTGCTTTGCATCGCCAAGTGCCTGAAATGTGGTTTGACCGGCAAACTGAAATGCCATAAAAACAAAACCGAAAAAATAAATATTCAACGGCATAACGCCGGTTTCCACCATTAAAGTGTCGCTGGAAAAAACACCAAGAAAAACCCTTGGAAACGCTATTATCAGAAGCCAGGAAGCAGAGGAATAAACAAACCCGGTAATGGTGTTGAACTTTATTCCTTCTTTTACTCTTCTGTAAAGCTTTGCACCGTAATTATAGCTTATTACAGCCTGAGAGCCGTTTACAATTCCAAAAAGAGGCAGAACAAAAATGTCCCTTACGGAATTAATCACAGTCATTATACCTACATAAAGGTCTCCCCCAAAGCTTTGAAGGGTAGTATTGCAGGCAACCTGAACTGCAAATGCTGTCCCCTGCATAATAAAATTCGATGTACCAAGCCGTGAAATTTCTTTTGAGGTTGTTTTGTTAATTTTAATATATTCTTTACGCAAAGGAACTATAGCTTTTTTCCCGGCAAGGAATGAAATTACCCATGCTGCAGACACAGCCTGACTGATTACTGTGGCAAGTGCTGCACCGGCTACACCCATATTAAAGGCAAAAATAAAGATGGGGTCTAAAACAATATTTACTACTGCACCAATAACCACCGAAAGCATACCGGTACCGGGAAAGCCCTGAGCACTTATGTATCCGTTGAGACCTGTGGCAAGTACAGAAAAAACAGTACCTGCAAGGTAAACATTAAGATAGCTTTCCGCATACACAAAGGAATCGTTGCTGGCTCCGAACGCGTACAGAAGAG
Organism: Clostridia bacterium; assembly: GCA_045546415.1. Lineage (GTDB taxonomy): Bacteria > Bacillota > Clostridia > RUG12999 > RUG12999 > RUG12999. Next base: position 7,842 of record JAZQCS010000106.1, read on the forward strand.
GCTTTTTCAGAGCATAACATAAACCCATAAGAATTACCGAGCTTATAAGAAGCAAAGCAGCAGAATTACCAAGAATCCTTCTCGCTTTTTCCTCATCACCGGCGCCCCTTGCAATTGAAAACAAAGGCACACCGCCAACTCCAAACAGAGCGGTAAAAGCCATAATAATTGTAATTACGGGAAAGGTCAAACCAACCCCGGTTAAGGCTATACTCTCCCCTTCCTCCATGTGACCTATGTATACCCTGTCAACTATGTTGTATAAAAGCTGAACAATCTGGGCTACAGTAAGAGGAACCGCCTGCCTTAAAATGCCTTTCCACACCGGTCCCTTTGAAAAATCCGTATTCATTATACCATCCTTATTCTTTAACAAAAAAATCTTTATAAACAGGTGAAGACCCAACAAAAGGAGCATATTTGACCAATGCCGGCACACGGGCAACGGTAAAATCACCATTTTCAAGTGTTACAAGTGTGCCCCCAAGATGTCCGGGAGTATGATAGTCATACTGACCTGTTTTAAGTCCGTAAACCCACTTTATGTTTTTGTATGTAATGCAGGTACACACAGAATGGTAGTGACCAATGAAAACACCATTGATGTTACATTCTGTAAGCATATCCATTAATCCCGGAACCTCTACAGTACTTATTTTTTTGTAATTTTCCTGTCTTGACCCGAAATCGCCATCCTTAGCTTCAACATCTACACCAATAACATAGCTTCTTCTTTCATCAGCCAGATATCCTTTTGCAGTTTCCGCATAGACAAATTCATGTGTGGGAAAATGAAAAGCGACAAAACCCGGAGCTTTACATTTGTTTTTATCAAAAATATCCCTTGCACTTTTTCTTACAAATTCAATTTGGTCAGGTCGTAACCCCGGCGGTTGTAAAACCCCGTGAGAATCAAGCATATACATAACTCTTGCAAGCTTACCGTCTTTACATATACCTACGGTATAATTGCTGTTTCCCGAAACATTTCCTCTTTTAAAAAGGCAGAATCCGGACTTTGAAAGTATCTCACATTGCCATTCAACGCCCTTTGCACTTTCGTTGTCATGATTGCCGAAAACAGGCGCCCAGGGAATACCGAAAGAGTCCATAAATTCACAGAATTTCATCAAACTCCTGCCGGAATCATCAAACTCACCGTATACCATATCCCCGGTTATAAAAATAAAATCAGGCTTTGTTTGTGCAATAAGAGATTTAACATGGTTACCGAAATTGCAGTCAAAGGTATTTGTTGCCCACGCCTTAACCTCAGATGGAGTAAGCCTTTCCGGAGTACGTCTTTGCTCAGCATCAATAATCTGCATATCGGTTAACTGTAAAAGGTGAATCCTTTTTCTTTCAGGAAAATCAACGGCAAAATCACATCCGCAAATTTTTTTTGCATCATTTCCCTTGTAAATTTTCATTTAAATCATCCCTTCGATGTTTTGTCAAAAGACATACCGGTAAGCCATTTTATTTTATCATCGCTGACCGTTCCGTCAAGTGCAACAGTTATCCAATGATTTTTATTCATATGGTAAGCGGGATATATACCTTTTTCTTCACGCAGCTGCCATATCAGAAGAGTATCGGTTTTAAGATTAACAACACTGATGGCTTCAGAGCTGTCAAAACCAAGCTTATCTTTTGAAATATCCATAACAAGTGCAAACCATTTCCCTGTTTCTTTATGCCTGAAAACTGTGTTGTCGGGATATTTCATCCAGGGATGATCACCTGTTACGCCATAGATTTCTTTTAAATACTGTTCATAATCTGTACGTTTCATAACTTTAAATTACTTAATACTAAAAGAAAAATGGATTTCTTTTTCATTCAATCTGTATTTTTTTAGAAGCATGGGTCCGCACGAAGCTGAACCTACACCTGAATTTTTGTAATCTATACGGATATTTGTAAAATCATCCTTCACAAGCTCATCCTGATGGTTTGCTTCCATAAGCATTTTTGTTGTGTAGTGAGATACATTAATTTCCATTTTTTCCTCAGTTTCGAAAACAAGACCGTTTTTAATTTTAAGATATTTTGTATCTGTATGATTACCGTGTTCCTGCGGCATAATGTAATTTACATATTCACGGTCAGCATCACTACGGTAAATATCAATCATGGAACCATGGTTCATATCACAGTAGCTTTCGTAAGGACCCATACCATAGTATTCAAACTCTGATTTTTCGTAAGGAACCTTCACTTCAAAGCCAAGGCGGGGCAACCATGTACATAATTCCTTTACAACACCGTCCAGTTCAACCTTTATAGTACCGTCTGCCGATACGGTATATTTTGCATCATATCTGAAATACGGTGTTTTGGAAACGCCTGCAAGACTTCCCTTTACTGTAACCTCTGCTCCGCACAAGGTACATTCGTAAACCTTTTCGAACTGTCTGTCAAGATTTTCACTCAGTCTTACATTATACCATTCTTCCTTAACATTTCTTTCATTGTCAATAGGGGCGCGGACGGAGGTTATCCGGATTGGAGCTTTTAACTGTTCTTCTCCACACTTTATAATGCTTACAAAGGTGCCGAGATGCTTTGAAAAAGTATATTTGAAACCTTCACCGGTGAATGTGATAACATTTTCTGTTTCTGCAGCATCGGCAGAAACATATTTTATATTTTCTTTTTCAATTTCTGCCGGAAGCTTCAACTGCTTTTGTGCAACACAATAGCCCGTGCTGTCATAAAGATAACAATGAACATAAGCACCCATTCTGCACTTTTGAGGTACATCAATTTTTATTCTTGATGTCTTTTTGGGTTCTGCATCAAGAACAAGTTCTTTTTCTTCAACAACTGCTCCATCAACTTTTATTACATACTTAAACTTATATTCAGAAAGGTTGGTAAAATCGTATAGGTTAAGAACCTCTATTTCGTCGTTATGGAGCGTGCAATCCATGTACTGATATGCGGCTTTTACCTCAAGAGAGCCTGCTTTTAAAGCTCTGTCGTGGAATACCATTCCGTCCGAGCAGAAGTTAGCATCATTTGTAAGTTCACCCTCAAAGTCGCCACCGTATTTCGGAACACCATCAACAACTACAGTATGGTCAGCCCATTCCCAAACACAGCCGCCAATAAGCTTTTTGTGTTTATAAATAAGCTCCCAATAATCACATACATCACCGGGGCCGTTGCCCATTGCGTGAGAATATTCGCACAAAAAGTAAGAATGCTTGAAATCGGGGTTTTCAGCTCTCTCTTGTATTTCGGCAATGCTCTCATACATTCTGGAGAAAATATCCGGTCTGTCTGCAAAAAATGTGGAATCAGCACCGTAAAAATCCGACATTTCCGACCCACGGCTTGCATCCTCACAGTGCACAAGACGGTTTTTGTCATGTGCTCTTATATAATCTATCATAGCAACATGGTTGTCACCGTGTCCGCTTTCGTTTCCGGTAGACCAGGAAAAAATTGAGCAATGGTTTTTATCTCTCTGATATGCTCTTTCCATGCGTTCAACAAAGGCTTTCTCCCAAACAGGGTTGGAACAAGGCCAAATAGGGTTATTAAAACTGTCATAGCCGCACCCCTTTGCTTCTCTGGTACCAACACCGTGAGTTTCAAGGTCAGTTTCCAGCATAACATAAAAACCAAGCTCATCACACATATCAAGAAATTTCGGAGTTGGCGGATAATGGGATGTTCTTATAGTGTTAATATTAAGCTTTTTCATAAGAAGAAGATCGTTTTTAATTTCTTCATCAGTCATACTCCAGCCGTTATGCGGATGGGTATCGTGATGATTTACACCTTTCAGCTTAACCTCTACGCCATTAACAAGAAATTCATAATTTTCACCTGTGGCGTAGGTTACAAGTCCCACTTTTTGAGAAATTATTTCTCCCCCATATTCAAAAACAAGCTCATAAAGGTACGGTTTTTCAGCATTCCAGCTTATAGGATTTTCAATAGTAAAGCTTGCATTATTTTCAGCCGTGTCTTTTGCGAGAACTTTCTTTCCGGCATCATACAGAGTTATATCTGCCTTGCCTTCAAAACAAATATTTATCACATTATTATCTGTTGTGATGTTAATATCCTTTATATGACCTTCAGGTCTTGAAAGAACATAAACATCTCTGAAAATGCCATTAAACCTGAAAAAGTCCTGGTCCTCAAGATATGAGCCGGTGCACCATTTTCGCACCTTTGCAACAACAGTATTATCTCCCGGTTTAACAAAATCGGTTATATCAAATTCCGCCTGCAGATGACTTCCCTGGGAATATCCCACATATTTATCATTAATGTACAATTCAAGACAGCTTGAAACACCTTCGAACACAATATATGTTTTACGGGTTATATCAGTAACATCAAAACTTCTTCGGTAAACGCCCATTGGGTTTTTATCCGGAACAAATGGAGGGTCGTAAGGAAAGGGATATCTTACATTGGTATAGTTGGGATTTTCATAGCCGCGTACCTGCCAGCAAGACGGAACATCTATTTTTCCCCACTCTTTTTCAACATAGCTTTCTTCATAATCTGCATCATAGAACTTAAAATCCCACATTCCGTTAAGCATAGTGCAACTGTTTTCAGGGATATAATAAGACCTCTGTTGCTCACGGTTTTCACTAATCAATTCCAAATTTTCATACTTTCTCATGTTTTCCCCTCCTGAATATAAATTTTTTTAATTTAAATATACAAAAACCATATAGTCATAATAGCAAAATCAGCAAACATATGAATTATCCATGAATTATATATGCTTCCGCCTTTATGGTCGGCATAGTTGAAAATCAAACCTCCGACCGCAAGACCTACTACCGCAAGCAAAAGCAACGGTGTCGGGAATGAACCGCCAATCATTGCAATATGATACAAAGCAAAGGCAAGAGAGCTGAATAAGTACGCCACCTTTTTGCCTGTATATTCGGAAAGCTTCAGGAATGCAATATATCGGAATAAAAATTCTTCAAGAAGGGAGTTTCCAAAGGATATGTAAAGTGCCACCGGAACAAATCCGGAAGGTGATACATTCTGGTCGGCAGAAAGGGAGTTTACAAGCTGTGAATAATCAAAAAAGCCTTTTGTTATCAGAAACGCCAACATAATTATGCCGTAAATAACGAGACCAAGTCCGCCCAGCTTCAAAAGGCTTTTTCTGTTAAGAGAAAAGGAATCGTTAAAAACCTTTTCCTTTTGCAATTTTATTAAAATAACCGGTACAACCAAAAATAGCAGAACCTTTATTGCCGATTTTACAAAATATGCCGGTTCAATAAAAATTTCAATTATTGCCATAACAAAGCATATCACTACAACCTCTGTTATGAGCCATAATGTCTTTTTAAGGTTATTATTCATAATATCACCTCGGAATCAAAATTTCAAAATGAAGTTATAACGAATAGCTTTCCACCATTTTTTCGCCTAATTTGTAAAGGAGCTTTTCCATTTCAATACGCAATTCAAGGTCGATTTTCATTTCAGTATCTCTTACTGTAGGGGCAAAAAAACTACATGCTTCAAAGGTGAAATAGCCCTTGTAACCAATTTTTTTAAGACCCTTCATAAGAGAATCAAAATCAAGGGTTCCTGTATAGGGACACATATGAAGGTCAACAGAGCCATCGTTATCGTGAACATGAAGTGCTTTCACATATTTTCCAAGAAGAGTAAGTGCATCCTCCTGAGACAGCTTCTGGTGGTTTCCGTGACCGGTATCCCATACAACCTGTAAAAGAGGATGATTAACAAATTCCACAAATTCAAGTAAATCGGGAGCGTTGTCAATCCAGTAAAAATCATCAAAAACCATTCTGTCAAAGTTTTCTACAAGAATGGTCACTCCTGCTTTTTCAGCTGCAGGAAAAAGCTTTTCAAAAAACTCCTTGTTTCTTTTAAAGGTTTCCTCTTTTGAAATATCCTTAAGATATCCGGAATGTACAACTATGTAGGGAATTTCAAGTTTGCCGCAGGCTTCAATGCAGGCAATTGTGGCTTTTAAAAGCTTATCGTCCGGATCCGCAAGAGGTGTTCCCATGGGAGAATGTGCCTGAACATACTTAACACCGTATTCCTCACATTTTTTCTTTAATTCTTCAAGAAATCCATCAGGGTCAGAAGAAAAAATACCTGTTCCTGTATTATAATCAATACCAAAGCTGTAATCAACATATCTGAATCCTGACTCAGCCACATATTTCAAAGCTTCCAGCTGATCCTTTGCGTGGGTTCTGAAATCTCCCGTTGTTGTTGCTAATTTCATAAATAACATCCTTTCTTATTCAGTATATTTTAATTGAATTTTTTTTGAAAAATAATTTTACCAAAAAACTAAAGCAAGGCTTTTTTTGCGTACAATCGACACAGCGTTCAAAGTCCATAAAAAGCCGAAAGGCTTTCCCTTGTATATCAAACTTTATAAAGACTGTATAATCTAGATGCCAAGCACCAAAGGCTCCCTTGTGTAAAGGGAGCTGTCTGCATAGTTCACACAGTGAACTATTGATGACTGAGGGATTGTTTTCACTTATCCATTCACAACCCCTCCGAGTTGCCAAAAGTAAAACCTTCGGTTTAACTTTGCAAACCCACCTCCCCTTACACAGGGGAGGCTATTTTTGACTTAGACTTTTTCGACAATCTTTATATAAAGACTATATAATTTAGATGCCAAGAATTCATATCGACGATTTCAAGCTTCGCTTGGAATCATTATACCACTATTTATACTATTTTGCAATAAAATTTAAAAATTTTACTACAACTATTGAAAAAGGAAAAAAAATGTTGTATAATATTACAGTATTTATAATTTAAAAGGAATGATAATGATATGAAACTTGGTATTGTAGGTTTACCCAATGTTGGTAAAAGTACACTTTTTAATGCAATTACAAAGGCCGGTGCAGAATCTGCAAACTATCCTTTCTGTACCATAGAGCCCAATGTGGGCGTAGTAGCTGTTCCTGATGAGCGTCTGGACAGGCTTACAGAGATGTACAACCCGGCAAAAACAACTCCGGCTGTTATTGAATTTGTTGACATCGCAGGTCTTGTAAAGGGTGCAAGCAAGGGTGAAGGTCTTGGCAACAAGTTCCTTTCCCACATTCGTGAGGTTGATGCAATAATCCATGTTGTTCGTTGCTTTGAGGATACAAACATAATTCATGTTGACGGAAGTGTTGACCCTCTTCGTGATATTGAAACCATCACCTATGAGCTTATTTTTGCTGATATTGAAACTGTTGACCGCAGAATAGACAAAGCAACAAAAGCCGCAAAGGGAGATAAAACTCAGTTTGCTGTTGTGGATGTTCTTAAAAAGATTAAAGAAGCTTTAGAGGCAGGCAAATCCGCACGAAGTGTGGAGCTTACAGAGGACGAGCAGGCACTTCTTACCGATTGCATTCTCCTTACAAACAAGCCTATAATTTACGCTGCAAATGTAGCCGAAGATGATTTTTCAAAGGGTATTGATAACAATCCATATTATAATCAGGTTAAAGAATTGGCAGCTTCGGAAAACGCAGGTTGCCTTCCTATATCAGCCCGTATTGAAGAGGAAATTTCCGAGCTTGACGATGAAGATAAGGCTGTATTTTTAGAGGACATCGGACTTGAAGAATCCGGACTTGACAGACTTATTAAAGAAAGCTATGCTCTTCTTGGTCTTATCAGCTATCTTACAGCAGGTGAACCTGAGGTCAGAGCCTGGACAATTACAAAAGGAACAAAGGCTCCCCAGGCGGCAGGAAAAATCCACAGCGATTTTGAGCGCGGTTTTATCCGTGCCGAGGTCGTGGCATACGATGACCTTATGAACTGCGGCTCAATGGCTGCAGCAAAGGAAAAAGGACTTGTCCGTTCCGAGGGCAAAGAATATGTCATGAAAGACGGCGACATTGTACTGTTCAGATTTAATGTGTAATTTTCAAGCAATACGCAATAGCCTCCCTTGAAGGGAGGCTTTTTTTGCATCAGAACCGCAAGCAAAAGCCCATCAGCGTAATGCTGATGGGCTTTTCAGAGGGAAACAAAACCGTTATAATTCTAAAATAAGTCTTGCTATATATCGTAATATTTTTGTTGCATCTGTAACGGTAAGTATATTCCCGCCTTCAACATTTCCTGCTGCAACTCCGTTGGCAGAAAGATTTTTTATACCTGCAATATGTTTAAGAACAGCTATTGCATCATAAACAGATACCTTCTTGTCAAAATCAACATCACCACGAACAGGTTCAAAGGTTATTTCATTATTTGCACAGCCTTTGAAGGACTCCTTATAATCCGAACCGTCTGCCGATACATGAATATAAGCTTTACAGCTGTAGGTGTTGCCATCATAGGTTGCTGTACCGTTAACAATCTTTTCACCGGGGCTGAAGGTTTCGGCTTCACCTTCCCATATAACAGTACCTATATCCTTCCATCCATTTGAAAGCATTATATTTACTTTATCTGGAAGAGTGCAGGTTTCACCAACTTTAAGATAATAATGAGTGTCATAAGCCTTAATAACCGTTACCTCTTCGTTGGAAACCTCAACAGATTTCTCGCCCATTGTAGGACCGTGAACACGGTTTTCACCGTCAATAACCGCAATTGTCCCATTTTTATACTCAACAGGGTCAATTGACATTGTTACACTACTTCCGGTTGCAACTATTGTATGACCTGCAAGCCAGTCGTTTCCGTCGGGACCGGGGAAAACCGATATGTGACCTGTATCCCTGAAATTATTCGCATAATAATCCGGGTCATAGGTGAGTCCTCGTTCTTCACAAATGCTTTTGGACATTGAGCCAAAAACGGGTTCCATATTCATTGTCCATGGACCAAGAGGGTGATTTGCTGTAGCATAGCCAACCTCATAGCCTCTTGCCCATGTGGAATAATAAAGATAGTAAACACCTTCTCGTTTTACAACATAAGGACCTTCAATTCCCGAATTTTCAGCACTCGCAAAATTATCTCCCGAAACTGTATTAACTGCAATTTCTCTTTTGCCGATAAGTCTGCCGGTACTGAGATCGATTTCCTGCATACTTATACCGCCCTGAGCCCAATACATATAAACCTTGCCGTCATCATCTTTAAAGAAGGTTGCATCAATACCGGAAACAAGACAGGTTGTTTTTGTAAGCATTGTATACGGACCTTCAATATCATCCGCCACAAGAATCGCCATACCTGTTAAGGTTTCATTTGCATTTGTACACGCAACGGCGTAGTAATATTTTCCGTTATGTTCAAAAATTTCAGGAGCCCAGAAACGGTAGGTGTACCATTTGCCTTCACTTGCATCAGGCTGAAGAATGGGGTTACATACAAATTCCCAATCCTTAAGGTTTTTAGATTTCCATATAGTTGTACCGCCCGTGTTAAGTCCGTGGTCGGGCTGAGTACCTGTTAGGTAGTAAATATCCCCTTTTTTGAGAATATAAGGGTCACGAAGGCCATTTCCGTTATACATATATGAGGGATAAGAATAAGGGTTGGAATAAGAAAATGTGAAGGGTTTGGAGGCATCAACAATTACATTAAGAGTAGCTTTTAAGTTGTTGGGATTTAAAATATATTTACTTTGCACCAGTTCACCTTCAAGTTTATATGTACCTGCAACTTCCCCGTTAAAGTTGCCTTCCGACCATTTTACTTCTACATTTTTTGTAACACCGTTATCAAGTTTCACCTCAACATTAGCAGGTAGGTTTGAAAGCATTTCAAAATTACCGCCAAGACCAACTGTAATACTTTGAGAGTCTGTAACCGAAGCAACATTTTCAACCGCTCTGTAAACCATCAATTTTTCGATTTTAAAACCTGAACCTACGCTGCTTATATCAAAATACATATCTGTCACAGCAGTTCCATTGTAGGATGCACCGGATATAAGAAGCTTATCATTAAGGTATATATCGCAAATCTTATTATATCCATCAATAAATAAAACAAGCTTTGCATTGGAATTATCGGCAAGAGTAAGAGACATACCGTTACAAGATAAATTATTTGAATCATAACGGGTAAGAATTGCTCTTGAACCGCAATCAAGAATAACAAAACCATTTCCGTTTTTTTCAAATTCTACTTCAACATAGTAATTTCCAACTGAAGTTGATGAATCAATATTTTTTCTTGCAACAACAAGCTGACTGTCGGCAGCGGTAACTGTACCGACAATACCTTCGTTTGCATATGAGAAGTCTGTTACACCTTTACTGTAACTTTTTATCCAACCTGAATTGTCAAGGTTTGAAACCTTGCTGTAATCTTCATTTATTATTGCTTTATAAAGACCGATTTCTCTTTTTACAACCAAATCAGAAATACTTACAGAGTTTGTTTTTGTATTGCAGGACATATCAACAAATGCCGCAGTAACACCAATACCCGAATATGTAACATTTTCCGCAAGAAGTGCTTTGTTCCAGTAAACATCGCATAAGCCCTTGTTACCATCAATATCAAGTTTTAATTTGTATTCAACACCATCCAACATTTCTGCATTTTTACCGTCTACTGAAAATTGATTACCATTCCATCGCATAAGAAGAGCCCTTTCAGTACTGTCAAGAATGAAAAAGCCTTGCGTACCTGTCTTTTTAATTTTCATTTCAAGTACATAATTACCCTGAATGCCACCGTCAATATTTCTCCTTATAACCGTCTGCCCTGATGTTGCAACAGGCAAAGAAACATTAACCGAGCCGTCGGAAACACCAATTTGGGCTGATGCTGAATTTTTAACCGTTGACCACCCTGAATCCACAAAAGACGAAATATTGGCATAATTATCATTGATAATTGTAAAATTCAGACTTTTGCTCTTTTCAAAACAGGCAGTAATTGTTGTGTTCTGTGTGAACTTGAGTTTTGAAAGAGTTGAATTACTGTAAATAAAGCCCAACGCGTCCTGCCAATACAAAAAAGCTGCATTTTCTTTTTCCGTAATACCAGGAACTTCTGTCAATATACCGTCTGCCAAAACCGATACTTTATCGACATTTACTGTGCCGAGGCTTTCATCATTTGAAACAAAACTAACCTCAACACTGCCCTCTGACAAAACGGCAAAACCAAACAAAGAAAATGTCATACAAAGAGCAAGAAGCATACTTAAAGTTTTTTTCATGATTGTCACCCTCCAAAAAAATTTTTTATATTTTTATAATAACTCATATTTTTTAATAATTCAATAACATTTACTACAAAAAAACTTGACAAATCCTATTTTTTATGGTATTGTATATACACAATTATCAATGTACGGAAGGTGAGTTTATGATTACAATAGATTCTGTGCAGCATTCTTACCCTGAAGGTCCAATGTTTTGTATGTACAGACCAAATGGTCATCATATGTATACTTTTCTGCATTTTCACACCAGTATTTTTGTTTTTGACGATGGCAAAAAGATTGAGTATCCGCCTCACGCAGTAATTATTTTCAAGCCCCGCTCAAAACAGTATTTTGCCGCAAACGGACCGTTAATTCACGACTGGATGCACTTTGATGGTGACTTTTTATCTATCCTTGCCGAAACCGACCTGGAACTTGACAAATTCTATTTTCCAAAGAACTGTGAATTCATTGAAGAAATCATTTACGAGCTTGAAACGGATTTTTATAATAATATGAAAAATAAAGAACATTTCCTTCAGCTAAAATTCAATGAGCTCTTTTTAATGCTCGACCGCGAATTACACGACAAAGAAACAAACAACCTAAGGGGTTGCTTGGCTCCTCTTAAGGAGCTGCGAAAAAAAATGTACTCCTCACTTGAACATAACTGGACCGTAAAGGAAATGGCAAAAGAGCTTTCCGTTTGTGAATCTAAAATATACCCTCTTTACAAAAATGCATTTGGTGTTTCTCCCGTAGCAGATTTAATTGATAAAAAAATTAATATGGCAAAAAATATGTTGAATTTCAGCGATAAAAAAATAGTGGAAATTGCAGAAGAGTTGGGTTATTCCAACACTACACATTTTATACGCCAATTCAAAAAAGTCGTAGGTATTTCACCATTGAAATTCAGACAATCCCACAAAAACAACACAATATTTTAAAACTTTACAATAACATAAAACGCCCTGAAACTGCGGTTTCAGGGCATTTTGCTATTCATCTTTAATTATGCCGTCAATTTCATTTTCTTTGCACAAATTATGAAAAAATTTTTTCCCGACCTTGTCATTTGTACAAAGCATAAAAGCTTTTTTTGAGTTTTTTATCATACGGCTCCGCACATAGTTTTCATCAGGAAAAATATCGGTAAGCTCACCGTTTTCCGAAATGCCTCTGCACGAAAAAAATGAAATATCGGCGTTAATACTTTCTATTGTTTTATGTGCCTCCTCACCCACAAGGGCAAGGCTTTTCGTTCTCAACAACATTCGACACATTTATATTGCGAGGCATAAGGTTTAGATGCAACTTAAAAATGAGCTTCATAATAGTAGAAGTTATCCCTTATTTTTTCTGTATAATAACAATTATCATCATTAGAATATTTTATAGAAAAGCCATCTCCATCGGGCTTTAACTGTTCAGAACTTCCAAAGCTGGTGCCACACCAATAATCTTTAGGAGAACCATCAAAACTATAATAGAATCCGTAATAACTGGTAGCAGAACCAAATCCGGTTCCACCACAATAAAAGGATACTCCCTCTTCGTGTCGGCTTATTTCTTGTATTGGTTTCTTATTTAGAACACTTTCCAAAAGTTCATTATCAATCTCTTTATATAAACCTCCAAGACTCGGATCGTCTATATAAATATACAATCCTTCAACCTCATCAATATATGTAACAATGTCGGTATGTCCTATACTTTTCACATGCGGACCAAATCCCTGTGTCCCGTATTCTTTTTCTAAAGAATCTACTTCCTCAATAACATCCAAAATAATTTTTGAATCTGTTTCAACATATTCAAAAATATCGTCTTTTGATGGCGTTTTCATATCTAAAACAAATGAAATAAAGGGTAAGGCAAGAATTCTCAATAATAAACAACCTACAATTGCAATTATTACTATGAGTGTTATAATAATTGTTTTTTTCATATTTCATATTCCTTTCAACAACAATCGACATATCCATATTGCGATGCATAATGTTTAGATGCAAACCTTTTTGATGTCAGGTTCATGCCATGTTAGAACTAAAAATTATATGTGCCATAAACCATTATAGAAAACAAAGTTCCACATTCCTAAAACGATGTGTAAAAATGCGAACCCTATATTTTTAAATACTTCTTTCTTATCATTTCTTTGTTTGACCAGTAACACTAAACACAACAATACGCCTATTACAGCAACTGGAATTGCAAGATATATTCCATACATAATAATCGGTAAAAGAATATCTACCTCAATCTTTAATATTCTTATAGGAATCCATACAATAGGATATAACACCACAAATGCTTGAAGTATGAAAATAATTCTTGAAAACAAGCTTATTTTCTTCACTTATATCCATCTCCTTTCGACGATATTCGACACTTTATATTGCGACACATAAGGTTTAGATGCAACCAACTTTTGTCGATATGCAAACAAAAAGTTTGCTCGATATTTTACTTCGTAAATCGATATGTTTTCCATTCGGTCAAACTCGATATGATATAAATCTCGTCGCGTCAGCGACATATTGAGTTGCTTGCAACATATCGAGTCATTTATTACATATCGAAAATCTCGCAAGAGATTTATATCGATGCGTTGCTATGCAACGCAATATTTCACATCAATTCAGAATTGAAAAATTCTCCAAATCTTATATCCAACATAGAAAAATTCCTCTCTTAATATAAATGGAATTTTTGTTTTCCAGGATTGATATCTACTGCTTGGTGTCGGAGATGAAACAGCATTTATATCATAATCTTTCGCAATTAACATAGAGCGTTTCATATGCAAGGGGTCACTTACAACAATAGAATTTTTCCATTTGTTTTCAACCATAATTTCCTTTGCATATTTAATATTTTCCCGAGTAATTTTTGACTGTTCCTCTATGAAAATTACATCTTTCGGAACTTCTTTCGACAACACATACTGTTTTGCATAATACGAATCCGAAAATTCTGCACCATCTGCTTTACCACCTGTTAAAATAATATAATCAACGTAATGGTTTTCATACAGCCATATACCGTGATTGATCCTTTCCTTATAGACAGGTGAAACTCCATTAATATCAGTTGCTGCACCTAAAATTATTGCAACATCACTTTTTCGTTTTTCATCCACTTCGCCGTAACTATATATCACAAAAGCATTTATAAAAAAATATAATAATAAAATAATGAGTACAGCAACAGTAATAGTCAATTTTTTAGATTTTTTCATTTTATACCTCTTGTGCATTCAAGAAAATTCTTTTTATAAAGGCTGTATAATATAGATGCCATGTTTTTTAACAATTGCGAGGCATAAGTTCTAGATGCAAATTAGGCTCCCTTGAGGCTCCCTTGTGTAAAGGGAGCTGTCTGCATAGTTCACACAGTGAACTATTGATGACTGAGGGATTGATTCTTGCCGTAAAAAGTAAGGTCGCCTTATTCCTCCACCACCTTCGGTGGTCCCCCTCCCTTTAGGCAAGGGAGGCTTTTTTATTTCGACATCTTTCGATATTCTTTATTGCGAGGCATAAGGTTTAGATGCAAGTCTTTCGTTTAATGCATCCTATAACAAAATCAATGCCGAATGTTTTAATAAGAAGTCCAATAAATGAACTTATAAGTATTATGTATCCCGATAATATCCCACCCACAATCACA
>JAZQCS010000107.1:0-8406 GCA_045546415.1 Clostridia bacterium
ATTACGGGATTTTTTGATGTAGTATAAATTAAAAATATGGCTTCAAAACCAAAACTGCCTTACCTGGTTGTGGCGTTATTTATTTTTCTGTTTTTTAGCATTCTTTGCAACAATGCCGCCAAGAGCAAGGAGAGCAAGTGCGTTGGGGATAACCATAAGGTAGTTAAAGAAATCGGTAAGCTCCCAAACAAGGTCGTTGGAAAGAATAGCACCAAGGAAAATAAATACAATGGCAATTACAGAGTAAAGAAGAATTGAAATCTTGTTGTTTTTGAACATATACTGAACATTGATTTTACCAAAGAAGTTCCAGCTGATGATAGTGGAAAAGGCAAAGAAAAGAAGGCAAACCGCTATAAAAATGTTACCTGCATTACCAAGGAAAGAAAGTGTGCTTGTGAATGCTGTCTGCATGGCGTTTGCCTTTGTAACGCCTTGCCATGCGTTGCTTCCGCTTGCGTAAAGTGAAGAGATAACAACAAGAGCGGTCATTGTAAGAACCACAAATGTATCAATAAACACACCTATCATAGCAACAACACCCTGGTCGTGGGGTTTTTCAACATTTGCCATTGCATGAGCATGGGGTGTTGAACCCATACCTGCTTCGTTGGAGAAAAGTCCGCGCTTTGCACCCTGGCTGATGGCAGTTTTGATTGCAGCACCGAATGTACCACCGATAACGGCCTGAGGAGTGAAAGCATATTTGAAAATCATACCGAAGGTTTCGGGAATAACTTTAATGTTTACAATAAGTACAACAAGACCGCCGGCAAGGAAGAGAACCGCCATAATAGGAACAAGCTTTTCTGTAACTGAGGCAATTCTCTGTACACCGCCAATGAAGATGAAGGCGGAAACAGCAGCAATAACAATACCTACGATAAGTGCTACAAGAGTTACATTATGACTTCCAAGTGAGAAAAGAACAGGGTTAACTTCACCGAAGATGGTTTCCATAGAGCCTGCAATGGAGTTGGACTGTACCATAGAACCCATAAAACCAAGTGCAAGGGTAATTGCAACAGCAAAGAAACCTGCAAGGAATTTACCAAAGCCACCCGTAAATGCTTTCTTTATGTAGTAAACAGGGCCACCGTGGATTTCACCGTCGTCACCTTTAATTCTTGTTTCCTGAGCAAGAACTGCTTCGGCATAAATTGTAGCCATACCAAGGAAAGCAATAATCCACATCCAGAAAATAGCACCGGGACCACCTGCAAGAATGGCACCGGAAGCACCTACGATGTTACCTGTACCAACCTGGGCAGCAATTGCAGTAGCAAGCGCCTGGAAGGATGTAAGACCGCTTTCGTTCTTACCACCAAAAAGCTTGATGTTTCCGAAAACTTTTTTCATACCTTCACCAAAGCAACGAACCTGAACAAATTTTGTTCTGATTGTGAAGTAAAGGCCTACACCGATAAGAAGAACTATAAGGATGTAGTCTGCAAGATAACCGTTTGCAGTTTTTACAAAATTGAGTAATGCGTCCATAAATGAACCTCCTGAAAAAATAATAAATAAAAAAGAGTTACCGATGAACTGGTAACTCTTAATAAACAAAGCATATTCCCTTTAAGCTAAGGGAATTTTAAAAAGCTCCGTCCTTTTGCCTGAGAGATTCGGGCTATCGCCCTTGCACCTTCGGCACCCGTAAACCGGGATTCTCCAGAGTTACTCCGTTTTCAGTCTTTTACAATTCTGAAAACATCATCGTTTTAAAATACGAGGTAAATTATAACACATAAAAAAGACTTTGTCAATAGATGTTTTTTATTTTTGTTGAAATTTGACGAAATCAGTCTATGCCAAGTGCTTTTTTCATTACAGGATATACAGCCTCCGCCATTCTGTAAAAGCCCAGGTCGTTGGGATGAGTGCAGTCAACAAGACAAAGAGTGCGGTCTTTTTCGCTGAAAAAGTCCTTGCCGTTTACAAAATAAACATTTTGGTCACCGTTTTTAAGGGCATTTTCGTAGGTTGCACGAACTATTTCTATACGCTCATCTGCATCAGAGGTGTACTCAAAACCGGGACGGGTCATCATAATGATGGGCATATCGGGGTGTGCCTCGCGGATTTTCTTAAAGAAAGGCTCGTGAGTTTTTCTTAAATGCTCCGCTGAGGGGGCGTTATGGTCGTAATCATAAACAAAAAGCTTCATATCCGGAATGGAGTTTATGTAATCTGCCACCTCGGGAGTGCCGATTGCACTGCCTGAAAAACCGAAGTTGTAGTAATCCATATCCAGCCAGCGTGAAAGCAGGGCATTGTAGCCGTTTGCCACATTTGTACAGCAGCCGCCTTCGGTAATTGATGAACCGTAGAAAACTGCAGGCCCGTATTTGTAAGGTGTGGGCGATTCGATTTTTGCATCGTCAGGGAAAGAAATTTCCACACTTTCAAGAACCTCATTACGGGGAAGCCATATTAAAATATCCTCCATAACGGCAGTTTTTTGGTATGTACGCTGAATGGTTTTTTCTTCATAGCTCTTGGGGTAGCACAGACCCATATGCACACCGTTTTGGTGGCTTCCAATCATTACAGCCGCAGACTGGCAGGAATAAAGGGACATACCAATATCCACCGAAAGGGTTGCAAAAGTTATTTTTAATGTAAATTCTGCAGCATCAGTGCGAAAACCCACTCTTGCACCGGGACATCTTTTGAAAAGGTGGCGAAGTCCGGGTTTTACTTCAAAAAGCTCAGGCTTTACAGCACTTTCAGGCACACGGATGTATTCCTTCTTTTCCTCAAAAAACGGAATGCCGTAAACCTTTATGGGTGCATCTTTAATGTTAAGTGTTTTCATAACAACATCTCCTTCGAGGTATAATTTTAAACCGAAAAGCGTTTGAAAGCAATGGCTTATTTTTTGTTTTTGTTGTCTGTTCTTTACTTTTTATAACAATCGGCAAGTTTTTTGAAGGCGGGAAGACTGCGTTTTATCATATCGGTGGATACACAGTAGGAAATTCTGACATAGCCGGGGCATCCGAAGCTGTCCGAGGCAACAAGAAGAATGTCAAATTCCTTTGCTTTTTCGCAGAATTCCTGTGCATCTGCTACGGGAGATTTCATAAACAGGTAAAAAGCACCGTCGGGATATGCACATTCAAAGCCATATTCGGTAAGGGTATTATAAAGCAGGTCACGGTTTGTTTTGTAAACGGAAATGTCCGAGGTTTTACCCAGAAGGGGTACAACAGCCTTCTGCATAAGTGAGGGAGCACATACATAACCGAGAGAACGCCCGGCTCCGCAGACCGCAGCGTAAATGTCACGGCTGTCTGCCATTTTGTTTGAAACCACTATGTAACCGATTCTGTCACCGGGAAGGGAAAGAGACTTGCTGAAGGAGTAGCACACAAGTGTGTTTTCGTAGCAGTTTATAAGGTAGGGGACAACTGCCTCTGTATCGTATACAAGCTCGCGGTAGGGCTCATCGCTTATGAGATAAATAGGCTCGCCCCGTTCCTGAGATTTTTTCTTTAAAACATCGCAAAGCTTAAAGATTGTATTTTCTGAAAGAACTACACCGGTGGGGTTGTTGGGAGTGTTGATGATTACCGCTTTGGTATTATTGTTAATTGCTTGTTCAAAAGCATCAAAATCAATCTGGAATTTTTCGGTATCCGCAGGAATAATTACGGGTTTTGCACCTGCATTTTCAATAAATACTTTGTATTCAGGGAAGAAGGGAGCAAAAATTATAACCTCGTCATCCTTGTTGCAGAGAGCGTTTAAAGAAATTGTAAGCGAAGCCGCGGCACCGCAGGTCATGTAGATATCGTCCTTATCAACTCCTGCAT
Source organism: Clostridia bacterium (assembly GCA_045546415.1). Classification (GTDB taxonomy): domain Bacteria; phylum Bacillota; class Clostridia; order RUG12999; family RUG12999; genus RUG12999. The sequence continues at coordinate 3,819 of JAZQCS010000107.1, forward strand.
TGAAACGGTTGTTGATATCCTCGGCAATAGCGGCACGGGTAGGCTCTGCACCCTGGGCAGAGGTGTAGCCGTGAACAGAGATGGTATCACCCGAAAGCAGACGGCATATTTCCTCGTCAAGCTGTTTCGGAGCAGGCACGCTTGGGTTACCAAGAGAAAAATCGTAAACATTTTCTCTGCCAATCTCTTTTGCGCGTTTGTTGCCGTATTCGAAGGTTTCGCGGATAACCGAACGGACCTTGCCTAAATTTTCCATTTTTTTATTGATGTTTGCCATAATAACACTTCTTTCTAAAATAAACTATAAGCTATTTTATCATATAACAAAGTATTTTTCAATATTTTTTTAAAAATATTAACAGTTTTTTTTCTTTTTCATATAATGTTACTGTGGCGGTAAAACTACTGCCCTGACATATATTCAGAAGGAGGCAAACATATATGTATAACAACATGGATAACGGTCATTGCTGTAACAACTGCTGTGACCCTGTACCCTGCGGTAATCCCTGTCAGCCCGGTTTTGGCGGAGGCGGTCTTCCTCTTATTGAGTACCTTTGTGCAAATGTGGGCAGAGTGGTTACTATTTTTACAGCAAGCGGCGGCGCATCAGGAAGCGGCTTTACAGGACTTCTTGTGTGGGCAAACAACCAGACGGTAAAGCTTGTTACAAATCTGCCCTCTGCACCTCCCAACCCCCTTGGTGATTGCGGATGCAACAACGGAATGTACTGGAATTCCAATTACTGCAACGGCAGTATGTACGGTTCTGTGGTGGTTATTCCCACCTGTCAGATTGTATCATTTGTATTCTCGGAAATTTAGTTTTTTGAATGAAAGCAAGACGGAATTTTCCGTCTTGCTTTTTTGCTGTAAATAAGGTTGACCTTTTAGGATTTTTATGATAAAATAATTGCAAACGCATTTTTTGATAAAAAAAGTCAAAAATCGGGGTGATGAAATGATTAGCATTCTTGTGGTTGATGACGATAAAAATACACGCTTTTATTTCAAAGAGGTTCTTGAAGGTGCGGGGTACACGGTTGTTACTGCAATAAACGGTGAAGAAGCAATGGAAAAAATGGAAACCAATCACATTGACCTTGTGGTTCTTGATGTTATGATGCCGGTGATGAACGGATATGAATTTACTGAGGGACTCCGTGAAACACAAAACTATGTGCCGGTTCTTATGGTATCCGCAAAGCAGTTGCCTGCCGACAAACACAAAGGGTTTGAGGTGGGTACGGATGATTACATAACAAAGCCTGTTGACCCTGAAGAAATGATTCTGCGCATAAAAGCTCTGCTCAGAAGAGCAAAAATTGCCAGCGAACGGAAAATTGAACTGGGTGGAGTTGTTGTTGATTACGATTCTCTGACTGTTACAAAGGGGGAAAATGTTCAGGAGCTTCCCCAAAAGGAATTTCTTCTGCTTTACAAACTGCTGTCCTATCCGGGGAAAATTTTCACCCGTATTCAGCTTATGGATGAAATATGGGGTGCTGAAAGTGAAACCGGCTGGGAAACCGTAACAGTTCATATAGGAAGACTCCGTAAAAGGTTTGAAGGCTGGGAGGAGTTTGAAATTGTTTCGGTGAGAGGTCTGGGATATAAGGCGGTAAAAAAAGTATGAGGAAATTACCTGATGTTAAACCACAGCTGAAAAAAATAAAAGAAAGTGCTTCAAGGACTTCACTTACAATTGTACTGGGCATTTTTGTTTTTGTAATTCTTATTTTTGCTCTTGGACTTGCAGCGCTGATTATGTATCTGCTTTCAAACCTGGGAATGTCTGTTTTTTACGATGACAACGGCGTTAATATTATGTCGGTTGTGCTTCTCACTACCGTAATAAGCCTGGTTATTGGCGGAGTGATTGCCTTTGCAAGCAGTAAATTCACATTGCGACCCATAAACAACCTCATAAATAAAATGAACAGACTTGCGGCGGGAGATTTCAAGGCGAGGCTGAAATTCGGAAATATTCTTGCAACCCACCCTGCGTTTATGGAAATATCCACAAGCTTTAACACTATGGCGGAGGAGCTGGAAAACACAGAACTTCTGAGAAACGATTTTATCAATAACTTTTCTCACGAGTTCAAAACCCCCATTGTTTCCATAACAGGCTTTGCAAAGCTGCTTTCAAACGAAAATCTGAGTGAGGAACAAAAAAGACTTTATTTAAAATCCATTGAAGAGGAATCCCTAAGGCTTTCTTCAATGGCAACCAATGTGCTGAACCTTACAAAAATAGAAAACCAGACAATTCTTACAGATATTTCAAAATTTAATATCTCGGAGCAGATAAGGTCTGCGGTGCTTTTGCTTGAAAGCAAATGGGAAAAGAAAAACCTTGAAATGCAGATGGATTTTAAGGAATTTACCATTGAAGCAAACGAGGAGCTGCTGAAGGAGGTATGGATAAACATTATAGATAATGGTGTGAAATTCACTCCGGCGGGCGGCAGGATTTCTGTGAATATTGAAAAAGAAGGGGATTTGCTGATAATTAAAATAAGCAATACCGGAAACGAAATTCCTGAGGACAAGCTTAATAAAATTTACAACAAGTTCTATCAGGCTGATGAATCTCACGATACAAAGGGTAACGGCATAGGGCTTGCGATAGTTAAAAAAATTGTTGGGCTGCATCACGGAGAAATCCGGGCAACAAGCGGAAACGGGATAACCACATTTGAGGTTTGTCTGCCCGTGGAACAATAGAAAAATGAAGGGGTTGTGGAAACAACCTCTTTTTTATATAAGAAAGTTTCGTTTCAGTTTAGGTTCATGATGTATAATTTTGTCGTAAAATGAGGATTCATGTATGTTAATTGATTGAAAGATTGGTGAGTATTATATGAACACACAGGTAATTGACGGCAAATGCTATGCCCGTATGCTTCTTGGCGGTGCAGCGGCGCTTGCTCAGCATACATCGGAGCTTAACGCAATGAATGTTTTTCCGGTATCGGACGGTGATACGGGAACAAATATGCTGAAAACAATGGAAGGCGGTCTTGCCGAGGTAAAAGAAGATGTAAACAGTATAGGGAAGCTGTCGGGTTTTTTCTCAAAGGGTGTTTTGCTTGCCGCAAGGGGAAACTCCGGAGTTATTCTCTCTCAGATTTTTGCCGGCATAAACGAAGGCCTTTCCGGTTGTGACGAGGCAAGTGCACAGGAGCTTGCCGAAGCATATCGGAGAGGAATAGAAAAATCCTACGCATCGGTGCAAAACCCCACAGAGGGAACAATTTTGACAGTTTTCCGGGAAAGTACGGAGTATGCTTCCTCCTGCCTTGATGAAAGCTCTACACCTGAGGATTTTTTCAGAATACATATTGAGCAGGCAAAAAAATCCCTTGAGGCAACAAAGGAAATTTTACCGGTGCTTGCGGAAGCTGATGTGGTAGATTCCGGTGCAGCAGGATATTTATATCTGGCGGAAGGAATGTACGAAGCTCTCAGCGGTAAAACGGTAGCCTATGAGATTTCCAGAGAAAAAGAGGCTGCCAATACACCGGATATTGATTCCTTTACACGGGACAGCGTTCTTGAATTTGGCTATTGTACAGAATTCCTTATAAGGCTGACAACAAACAAGGTTGACCCGGACAGCTTTGAAATAAAAACAGTACTGGATGTTCTTGAAGAGCTTAATGGAGAAAGCGTAGTAGCATATAAACAGGACGATATTGTAAAGGTGCATGTGCATACATTCAGCCCCGGTGAGATTATGCTGAAAATGCAGGAATTCGGTGAGTTTTTAACTGTTAAAGTTGAAAATATGTCTCTGGGTCATTCGGATACCGAAAAAAAGAAGCCTGAGAGAAAAAAAGGGTTTTCTGTGGTTGCGGTATCAACCGGAGAAGGACTTTCAGCACTGTTTACTCATATGGGTGCGCACCGCATTGTGTCCGGGGGGCAGACGGCAAACCCCTCAATTGAGGATTTTGTGAAAGCCTTTGAAAAATGCGATACCGAAGATATAATAGTGCTTCCGAATAATAAAAATGTTATTCTTGCAGCAAAACAGGCGGCAGAATTATACAAGGCGGCCGGAGTTCATGTTATTGAAACCGCAAACCTTATGCAGGGCTACGGAGCACTATCTGTTATAAACCCGGGCATAAAGGACATGGATACAGTTATAAAAAGCGCCAGTCACGCTGCAGCGGATATTATAGACGGCGAAATAACAAGGGCTGTAAGAGATGCTTCGGTTGACGGAGTTAAAATTAACTGCGGTGACTACATGGCATTTGCCGGTGGAAAGCTTTCGGCAACAGCAGAAACCGCTGAGGAAGCGGTAATTCAGCTGCTTGAAAATGCTGACACAGATTTGTGCGATATTATTAATCTTTTTGTTGGAAAAAATGTTTCGGAAAATGACAGAGTGGCTCTTACAGAAAAACTGAAGGAGCTGTATGAGGATTGTGAAATTACGGTGTACGAAGGCGGTCAGGAGGTTTACGACTACCTTGTGGCTGTGGAATAGGAGGATGCACGGTGAAAATTGTTGTTGATACAAAAGGCGGAGATAAAGGCTGTGAAAGTGTTATAAAAGGCGTTGCGATGGCTC
>JAZQCS010000108.1:0-18350 GCA_045546415.1 Clostridia bacterium
GTTTTACTTTTGGAAACTCGGAGGGGTTGTAAAGGAACTGGCGAGAACAATCCCTCAGTCATCAATAGGTCACTATGTGAACTATGCTGACAGCTCCCGTCTTGCCTCCTTTGATGCGTAGCATTAAGGGAGGGGGACCACCGAAGGTGGTGGAGGGATAAGGCGACCTTACTTTTTATGGCAAGAATCAATCCCTCAGTCATCAATAGTTCACTGTGTGAACTATGCTGACAGCTCCCTTTACACAAGGGAGCCTCAAGGGGGCCTATGGCAAGGGAGCCTTCGTTAAGGTTGCATCTAACCCATATTTCAACGAAAAAACAGATTAAACATATAAAAAGTAAGGAGAAATTACATATGGGTTTTTGGATTTCACAAATTAGTGGATTAATAGTTTCAGTTGCAGCAATAACATCTATGCAGCTAAGCAATATTTCTCATATTCTTTTTTGTCAGCTTATCTGTAATGGAATTGGGGCGTTAAGCTATATTGCCGTAGGTGGTTTTTCGGGATGCGGTATTTATCTTGTGGCACTTGCTCAGGTTATCGTTTATTACATCTTAAGAAAAAAATGCGCCAAAGTTCCGACGTGGATTGCAGTATGTTTTATTTTTCTGTTCATTGTATGCTCTTTGGCTGCGTATGAAAATCCTGTGGATTTAATTTCCGGGTTGGCGGCTCTTACTTGTGCTTTAAGTCTGGTACAGGAAAAGCCCGGTAACTATCGGTTGTTTATGCTGCTAAATGGTATTATTTGGATAGTATATGATTTTGGTGTTGATGCATACACAATGATAATTTCCCATATCGCTACTGCCTTATTTGCGGGAATAGGAATTATAAGACTGGATTTAAAACAAATTATTAAACATACGAAACAGAATTAAAAAAATGTGTATGATTTTGGCAAAAAACTGAAAGGAGAAATTGCCCTTGAAGGAAACAATTGAGTGCAGAATTGAATATATCATATGGCAAAACGAAGGCAACGGCTACGCCATCTGCGAAATGTCAAACCCTGATATGGGCGATTTTGTGGGAGTGGGTTACCTGCCGTTTATTAACCCCGGTGATAAAATTTTGGCAGAAGGCTCCTGGGAAACCCATCTGGAATACGGTGAGCAGTTCAAAATTGAAACCTACGAAAAGGCTAAAATGGAGCTTGAAGAGGATATTTACATATATCTTGCTTCCGGTGCGGTAAAAGGTATTGGTGAAAGCACCGCCAAAAAGATTATTGATAAATTCGGTGCGGAGGCTCTTAACATTATCCGGGACAACCCGTTAAAGCTTGCGGAAATTAAAGGGATAAGTGAGAAAAAGGCAATTGATATCCGTGAGGATTATATTCGTCAGCAGGGTGTGCAGGAAATTGTGATTTTCTTCAACAAACATGGAATAAGCAGCTCCTATGCTTATAAGGCTTATAAAGAATACGGTGAAAATGCCGTTGAAAAAATAAAGGAGAATCCATATATATTGTGCCGTGATATTGAGGGAGTAGGCTTTAAAACCGCGGACAGTATGGCAGAAAAAATAGGAGTTTATCACAACTGCAGCCAGCGTATATGTGCAGGCGTGACCTATGTTCTTTCTGTTGCTGTGGGTGAAGGACACACCTATATGCTTCAGGGTCAGCTTAAAAGCCAGACAATGGCACTTCTTGGTGTTGATGAGTGCGAAGTGGAGGATGCCCTTGTTTCCATGACTGCAGAAGGTGAGGTGCGCCTTGAAAAGGTAGGGGAGGAGCTTAGGATGTATCTGCCTGCTTATTACATAGCGGAGCACGGAGTTGCTTCTTACCTGAGCCACCTTGCAATGAGTAAATTCAAGCCCGGCATAAAACAGCTTGAGGCGGATATTCTTGAGGTGGAAAATGAAATGGGCATAGAGCTTGCCAGGCAGCAACACGAAGCGGTAAAAGCCGCGGCAGAAAACGGGTTGCTTATTATAACCGGCGGTCCCGGTACGGGAAAAACCACCATTATACGGGCGATTATCACCCTTATGAGAAGGATGCAGCTGAAGGTTGCTCTTGCAGCACCTACGGGGAGAGCGGCAAAAAGGATGACTCAGCTTTGCAACAAGGATGCAAAAACAATTCACCGTATGCTTGAAATGGATGCAGGAGGCGGTGAAAAAATGTGGAACTTTGCACGGAACGATGCAAATCCTCTGACGGCGGATGTTATTATTATTGACGAAATGTCTATGGTGGATGTACTTCTGATGTACCATCTTTTAAAGGCGGTAAAAAAGGGAGCAAGACTTATTATGGTGGGGGATGCCGATCAGCTTCCCTCGGTAGGTGCCGGCTGTGTTTTAAAGGATATGCTGAAAAGTGAGGTCATAAAAACCATACGCCTTACCGAAATTTTCCGTCAGGCGGAGGAAAGCATGATAGTTGTGAATGCACATAAAATAAACAACGGTCAGGTACCGGAATTTACCGGCAGAGACAGCGATTTTTTTATGCTGGGCAGACCGAATCAGGCACAGGGCGTTCAGGAAATTATGGATTTGTGTGTAAACCGCCTGCCTAAGTTTCTGGGCTCTGAAGACCCGCTGACAGATATTCAGATTCTCACTCCGGTAAAACGGGGTGAAGCAGGTGTTGAAGCTTTAAACCGGAAGCTTCAGCAGAGGATAAACCCGCCTTCCAAAAATAAAAGAGAAATAACCAGATACCTGTATACCATCCGGGAAGGCGATAAGGTTATGCAGACAAAAAACAATTATGATATAGATTGGGAACGCCCCGACGGTTCAAAGGGCGGGGGAATTTATAACGGAGATATCGGCTTTGTTGAAAAACTCAATATGCAGGAGGGATATGCGGATATTCTTTTTGACGGTGAAAAAAAAGTGAGGTATCCCTTTGATTTGCTGAAGGATATTGACCTTGCCTATGCCATGACGGTGCACAAAAGCCAGGGAAGTGAATTTGACGCGGTAATTGTGCCGGTGTACCCTATGCACATGATGTTACAGAGCAGAAATTTGCTGTACACAGCCGTAACCCGTGCAAAAAAGCTTGTGGTACTTGTGGGCAGAGGAGATGTTGTGGAGGCAATGGTGAAAAACGACCGTGAAGATAACCGCAACAGCGGTCTCTGTGAAGCAATAATAAGGTCCTTTAATATGGACGGATTTTGCTGAAAAAACGGTTTTTGGACGGATTTTGCGAAATTTTAAAAAGCGTATTGACTTTAAAGTTGATTGTGGTATAATAAAGGAAAATCGGAATTTATTTCCATAAAAACGAAAGGATGGTAATAATGAAAAACTTTTTACCTATGGATTATGCAATTAAAAGAATTGAGAAGGCAACTCCTTCAATGCGTTATGACGGCTCCGAACCATTTGAAAAATGGCAGGAAAAAGCCTACAACAAGCTTTATGAACTTTTGGGTCTTGATAAATTTGAAAAATGTCCTCTTGATATTGAAGTAGAGTACGATAAAGAAGTGGATGACAGAAGGGAAATCCGTTTTAATTTCCAGAGTGAGGACGGCTATCGCGCAATTGCGAGAATGACATTCCCTAAAGATATTAAAGAACCGCTTCCTCTTTGTATATGCCTTCAGGGTCATTCAAAGGGTATGCATGTTTCTTTTGCTGAAAAGAAATTTCCCGATGAGGTTCCCGGTGCAGGTGACAGAGATTTCTGTATAAGAGCTGTTAAAGAAGGCTTCTGTGCAGTTGCAATTGACCAGAGAGGTCTTGGTGAAAGCGGCGGAACACATCCTGATCCCTGCGCAGGCTGTTACAGACCTTCCTTCTATGAAATTATACTCGGACGAACAACTATCGGCACAAGAGTGTGGGATATTATGCGCCTTATTGATGCCGTAACAGAAAAATTCACTCAGTTTGCCGATGTTGAAAACATTGTTTGTACAGGTAACTCGGGCGGCGGTACAGCCACCTTCTATGCAGCTTGCATGGAAAAGAGAATTAAAGCGGCAATGCCTTCCTGTGCAGTTTCAACCTTTGCACAGTCCCTTGCTGTAGACTGGCATTGCAGCTGTAACTATGTTCCCGGAATTGTAAACTATTTTGATATGGGCGATATGGCAGGTCTTATTGCTCCCAGACCTTATGTCCAGGTAAACGGTGAACTGGATAATATTTTCCGTATTGACGGTGCAAAAGAATGCCACGAAATTGCAAAAGGTCTTTACAAAGCCGCAGGAGCAGAGGATAATTGCCGTCTTGTTGTAGGTCCCGAGGGTCACCGTTTTTACGCTGATGCTGCATGGCCGGTTATGCACGAGCTTCTGGATAAATAAGGAGTTAAAAAATGAAAAATTTTTCACCAATGGATTATGCCATAAAAAGAATTGAAAATGTCGAGCCTTCAATGCGTTATGACGGAACCGAATCCTTTGAGGTATGGCAGGAAAAAGCCTACAATAAGGTTTATGAGCTTTTGGGTCTTGATAAGTTCGAAAAATGCGATCTTGATATTGAAATAGAATATGATAAAATTGTGGAAGACAGACGGGAAATCCGTTTTACCTTTCAAAGTGAGGAGGGCTATTATGCTATTGCACGTATGACCTTCCCTAAGAATATATCAAAACCGCTTCCGCTTTACATATGCCTGCAGGGACATTCCTACGGAATGCACAGGGCTTATGGTGAAACAAAGTATGAAGATGAAGAAAAAGGTCTGCGGGCAGCTCATGCTTTGCGTATGGCAAAAGAAAACTACTGTGCCGTTGCCATTGACCAACGAGGAATGGGTGAGTCGGGTGGTACATATCCGAACGCCTGCGATGGTTGTTACAGACCTTCTATGTATGAAATTATGCTTGGCAGAACAACCATCGGCACAAGGGTGTGGGATGTTATGCGCCTTATTGATGCGGTAACAGAACGGTTTTCTGAGTTTGCCGATGTTTCGGACATTATCTGTATGGGTAGTTCCGGCGGCGGAACGGCAACCTTCTATTCTGCTTGTATAGACAAACGAATCACCATGGCTGTTCCGGGTTATGCAGTATCAGCCTTTAAAAAATCCATGGCGGTATCCTGGCATTGCAGTTGTAATTATGTACCGGGCATTGCAAATTATTTTGATATGGGTGATTTGGCAGGGCTTATTGCACCGAGAAAAATGATGATAGTAAGCGGAAAGGTTGACCCCATTTTCCTTGTGGAAGGTGCCGAGGAGTGCTTTGCCATAGCAAAGGAAATGTACAAAAAGCTTAATGCCGAGGAAAATTGCAAATTGCTTGTTACATCAGAGGGACATAGGTTTTTACCCGATGAAGTATGGCACGTTTTTGACGAGTTTAAGCTGAAGGGAGAATAAAAAATGAAAAACTTTTTGCCTATGGAATATGCCGTAAAAAGGCTCCAAACCGTGAAACCCTCAATGAGATATGACGGAACCGAACCTTTTGAAAAATGGCAGGAAAAAGCCTACAATAAGGTTTATGAGCTTTTGGGACTTGATAAGTTCGAAAAATGCGAGCTTGATATTGAAATAGAATATGATAAAATTGTGGAAGACAGACGTGAAATCCGTTTTACCTTCCAAAGTGAGGAGGGCTACTATGCTATTGCACGTATGACCTTCCCAAAGGATGCAAAAGGACCTTTGCCTGTGTGCATCTGCCTTCAGGGGCACAGTCTTGGCATGCACGAATCCTTTTTTGAAAAGAAATATCCCGAGGATTGCACCGCTCCCGATAACGACTATGTTCTTCAAGCGGTTAAGGAAGGTTACCTTGGCATAGGTATTGAACAAAGAAACTTTGGTGAAGCAGGCGGCTCCTACCCTGATGCTTGTGTGGGATGCTACAGACCTTCAATGTATGAAATTATGCTTGGGCGAACAACCATCGGTGCAAGAGTGTGGGATGTTATGCGCCTTATTGATGCTTTAAACCAGGAGTTTACCGGGCTTTGTGATGTGGATAATATTATTCTGATGGGGCTTTCCGGTGGCGGTACTGCTACCGTTTATGCCGCAGCAATGGAAAAACGCATTAAAGCAGCAATGCCGGCAGGTGCACTTTGTACCTTTGCAAAATCCCTGGGCATTGTTTGGCATTGCAGTTGTAACTATGTGCCGGGCGTTGCACAGTATTTTGATATGGGCGATTTGACGGGGCTTATTGCACCCCGACCTCTTGTACATGTTCATGGGGATGAGGACAAAATTTTCCTTCCCGAAGGTGCAGAGGAAACTCATGAAATTACAAAACGGCTTTACAAAGCCGCAGGAGCAGAGGATAAATGTACCCTTGTTATGGGTCACGGAGGCCACCGTTTCTTTGCTGACCCTGCCTGGGAAGCTATGCATAGGTTGACAGCAGATAACTTATAAGTTGCTTGAAAAATATAAAGTCGGAAGGAGTATGGTTTTTTACCGTACTCCTTTTTGCAATTTTGCAAGATTTGCAATATTTTGGCAGTTCTTTTAGCAAGAATTGCAATGAAATCTTTATAGGATTATGATATAATACAATTACAGAGTTTAATTCGAGGAGGTCTATTATGAAAAAGATAATTACTCTTTTGGTAGCAATTGTTATGCTTTTCGGCAGTATGACAGCTATGGCAGGAGACATTGTACGGTGTCAGCTTCCCGGTCAGGGTCTGGCACAGATTGACATCGCTGTCCGTGCTGCGGGGCATAAGGGACACCAGGTGGACAGTACAAACACAGTTGCGCAGTATTTTGATATCGGCACAAGTGAGCTGCTTAGCGTGAGCCTTTGTTGCCCAAGCTTTTCGGATAATGTGGGAAGCATGGATATATCCGTGTTTAAATGGGCAGGCTCGGTTGAAGAGACTGTAAAAACCAAGGCAATTGCCACAAAAACCTTTGTGGATTTTGCAGACAGCGAGGTGCTTGTGGTTGATGTTCCTGCAGGGCATAGCGGTGAATTTATGATATATGCTCACAACGGTACGCAGAAGGTTGGAGTGTGGCTTGAACTTAGAAGCAATTACGCTCAGAAAACCTTTATAAACGGAGTTCAGGCTGAAGGGTCTACATCCCTTCGTTCGAGCATAAAGGTAAACGGTAATGTTCAGATGCAGAAAACCGGCACGGAAAGAACAGAAACCCGTGATGCCTACAGCAGAATTACCGCCACAGATTATGATAGCTTTGTGGGTAAAATAACCAGGGTGGAAACACCCGAAAACAAGGTTGATGCAATTGGTACAAAGGATTATATCCGCGGTCATGTGGGCGTTGTAGTTTTAGGCTATGATAAAGTTGATTTCGGCAACACATCCCCTAAAGGGGTGAAATTCAATGCATTCCGTGACAGTATGGATATGCAGAAGCTTCAGATAGTTCTCGACGACCCTACAAATGTTCCCGTTGCAGAGCTGAAGTATGACCATGTTGAACGTTTCAGCGAATGGAAGGTAATGCCGGCAAAAATTAACGCAAGCATTACGGGTGTACATGATGTGTATGTAGTAGCATATGCCCCTTATCAGGATTCCTGGTTTTCCTGGTTTGAGTTCACAAGGGAAGAACCCGGACTTGCACCCATCGAGCAACGCCTTGCTGATTTTAAGGACGACCCCGAAATCAGCTATGATGATATGTATGCCGATACCTGGTCGGCTACCGATATGCTGGGCAGAAAGCTTCCGGGAAACGAAACCGTAGGAGATCCAAATCCCGACAAGCAGGTTGCCATGTTTTACTGGAGCTGGCATGTTGGTGAGTCAAGGTCTGCCGCTACCCCTCTTAATGTAAACAATTTTGTAAAAAAATACCCTCATATACAAAACGATTACAAAGCAATTGAATGGGACTCTGACCGAAAGTATTACTGGAACGAATCTGTTTACGGCTATTATACGGGTCACGACCATTGGGTGCTGAGAAAACAGTTTGAACTTTTGGGTAGCGCGGGTGTTGACGGTATTTTCTTTGACACCTCTAACGGCTCATCCTACACAACCGGAGCTATGCAGGTGGCAGAGGTTATGCACGAAATGCACCTTGATGGCATAAAAACCCCGGGTATGTCATTTATTTTCGGTTTTAACAATATGAGCTGGAATGATATGAGTACAAGAAATGTGTATGAAACATTTTATCAGAACGGTCTTTACAGTGATACCTGGTATTATTGGGACGGAAAGCCCGTGCTTATGGCATATCCCGACCCATTTATGGAAAAAACAGGATATGAAGATATTGATAAACAAAACCGGGAGATTCTTGATTTCTTCACCTTCCGTCCGGGTCAGGCGGAATACCGTGGCGGTCCACGTCGTGAAGACCAATGGCCATGGCTTGAGGTATATCCGCAGCATCCTTACGGCAAGAGTGATAAGTACGGCTGTGAATGTGTTTGTGTAGGTATTGCACAGAATACCAGTGATAAAGGCATACTTGTTGCAATGAACGGTAAGGATGTTTACGGCAGAAGTTATACCTATAAGGATAAGTTCTCCAAGCTTAATGAAAATTCCAAGCTTTACGGTTACAATTTCCAGGAGCAATGGGAAAGAGCCTTTGAGCTCGACCCTGAGCTTGTTTTCGTAACCGGATGGAATGAATATACAATGGGTCGAAGAGAGTTTGGTCAGGATACGGCAAACGCCTTTTCTGACCAGTTCAACGATGAATACAGCCGCGATATTGAGCCTGTTAAAGGTGATTTAAAGGATGTTTATTACTATCAGCTTGTGTCCAACATAAGGCGTTTCAAGGGCGTAAGACCCACTCCCGAAGCAAGCAAGGAAAAGACAATTGATATAAACGGTGATTTTGCACAATGGGGTGATGTAGGTCCTGAATTCAAAGGATATATCGGAGGCGTAGAACCCCGTAATATGGATGGTGTAGGCGGAATCAATTATACCAATAATACCGGCAGAAACGACATTGTACTTTCCAAGGTGGCAAGAGATAAGGAAAACCTTTATTTCTATGTTGAAACTGCGGAAAATCTTACTCCTTACACCGATTCCGACTGGATGAGATTGTTCATTAACACCGACCGCAAAAACGCTACAGGCTGGGAGGGATATGATTTCGTTATAAACAACATAAGCCCCACGGCAGAAAAGGCGTTTATCCAGAAGCATAACAGCGGTGAGTGGAAATGGAAGGACGCAGGTGAGCTTGATTATAAGGTGCAGGGCAACAAAATGATGATAAAGGTGCCAAAAGCAATTCTCGGAATAAATGGTGATAAGGTTGATATTGAATTCAAGTGGAATGATAATATGCTCATAGAAGGAGATATTATGGACTTCTACATCAACGGTGATACAGCCCCCATCGGCAGATACAACTACCGCTATGTGACAGACACATCGAATGACACAACCCCTGAGAACGAATATCTTCCAATAAAGAGAACAGCGGCAGATGTGCTTGAAAACCATACGGTTATGATGCTTGACAATCCTCAGGCATTCCGTGACGGGGAAATTGTGGCAATTGACAGCGCGAATCCCAATATCACACCTAAAATCATTAACGATAAAACAATGGTACCTCTGCGTTTCGTAAGCGAAAGCCTGGGCGCTGAGGTTGAATGGAACGAGAGAAGACAAATGGCGGCTTTCAGAAAAGCGGGAATAACCGTGCAGGTTACTGTTGATTCAGACGAAATGCTTATAAACAAGACAAAAGTTAAGCTTCAGTCTCCGGCAACTCTTATTGACGACCGCATTTTTGTGCCTCTTCGTGATGTTGCTGAGGCTCTGGAAACTCAGGTTTTGTGGCAGGAGCCGGGAATGATAATCGTAGGTGATGAGGCGTATACCGTTCTTCTTGAAAACGATGAGGCAATAAATGTAATTGAAAGAGCAATCGGAAAAAATGAATAATTAAGAAAAAGCTTCGGCCACCAATGACCGAAGTTTTTTTTATAAGGATACAATGCAAAAAAATGATGTACAACATTATGTGGAATATCCATTGCCTGAATTATGTAAAATGTGACAAAAAGCTATGTAAAAGTTGCTGTTTTGTTTATTGACTATTGACATTGTATATTTTTTTATGTATAATAAGTTATGAAGGAGGAGAAAAAATGAAAAGACATTTTACAAAATTGGCGCTGTTGCTTGCAGCATTAATGGCGTTTTCTGTTATGCCTGCAATGGCAGCTATTGTACGAACACCCATTAAGGGTATCGGCTTTGAAAGCAAAATGATTGGTAATGCAGATAATCAGGTTCCTTATGAAATAAAGGAAAATGACTCCGCATCACAGTATTTCAAAACCGATAAAACTGTTGTTGCTGTTGGTGCGCAGGTGCCCAGCTATAGCGACAGTAAGGGTAAAATTACATTCAGGGTTTTCAAGTGGGCAGGAGATTACGGCTCCACAATTAAAACAAAACCTCTTGCAGAAAGAACTTATGAAAACTGGGCAGACCGTGCAAACCTTGAACTGTTTTTCAACGGTTTTGAAGGTGGCGGAGAATATATGCTTGACTTTTCAAAAGGCTACGACGGCGTTGGCGTGTTCGTAGGTCAGTCGGAATCTCCCGACCAGGTAACATATTTTAACGGTACAAAAGTCAAGGGCGGTATGCGTTCCTACATAAAATACAGCGGAAGCTCCGAAATTGCTCCCGTTGAAGGTGCAAACCTGGAACAGACTTCGGCATACGGCAAAATTCCTGCAGGTGAGGCAGATTACCTTGCAGGTGCAACCGTAAACAATCTTGGTGCAAATGATGTTATCGGAGATATCACTCAGTATGTTCTTGGTGGTAACAACACCGCAGGAACAGGTATTGGTGCAACCTTTGGTTATGCAAACCTTGATTTTGGTACAGATGGTGCAAAGGGTGTTAAGGTAAGTGTTCTTAACGATGCCGCACAACTTCAGAAAGTTCAGGTTGTTATGGATAATCCTATGAACGAACCTATAGGCGAAGCTACATTTGTCAGAGATGTGAAAGGTACAGCATGGTATGACCTTCCTGTAGATTTCCCCGAAACAGTTACAGGTGTGCATAATGTATATTTTGTTCTTCGTGGTGATTATACTCCCGTGAAGGTCAGATATGTTGAGTTTTCCAAAAATGCTGTAGAAAATACTGCAGTTGAGGAAAGAATAAACAAATTCAAGCAGGATGCAGAACCTGTTTATAAAGATACTTATGCAGATACATGGGCAGGTGCCGACTTGCTTGGCAGACATCTTCCTTCACATGAACAGGTAGGGGACTATAACCCCGATAAGCAGATTGGTCTTTTCTACTGGAACTGGCACGATGGCGGTAATGACCCCGATAAAAGAGTGTTTAACATAACACAAACTCTTAAAAACAAGCCCAATCTTCTTGAAGAAGAGCTTAATCCTGAATGGGGTAGTGTTAACGACACATTCTGGCTTTATGAAGAATCCGTCTACGGTTATTACAAGCTTAACGACAGATGGGTTATAAGAAAGCAGCTTGAGCTTTTTGAAAGTGCCGGAGTTGACTCACTGTTCTTTGATACATCCAACGGACAGACATATCTTACATCCGCTTATGAAATTATGGATGTTATGCACGAGATGCATATGGAAGGTGTGGACACTCCCAAGGCTTCCTTTGTGTTCCCCTTCTACAATATGAACTACAATGAGTATAATGTACTTAATGTTTATGAATCTCTTTTCAGACCCGGTCTTTATTCCGACTGTTGGTACTACTGGGAAGGCAAACCTGTTCTGATGGCATATCCCGACAATTTTGCAAATCCCACAGGTTTTGCTGATGTGGATGCTCTTTATGATGAAATTGAAGAATATTTCACCTTCCGTCCCGGTCAGCCCAACTACCGTGGCGGTGCATATCACGAAGGTCATTGGCCATGGCTTGAGGTGTATCCTCAGAACCGTTACGGCGAAAGTGAAAAATACGGCTGCGAAGCCATGACAGTTGGTGTTGCACAGAACGATAACGGCAAGCTTACTGCTATGAATGATGTAGGTGTTTACGGAAGAAGCTACACTTACAAGGATAAACATTCAAAGCTTGATGAAACCTCCAAGCTTTACGGTTACAATTTCCAGGAACAGTGGGACTATGCTATTGAAAATGACCCCGAGTTTATTTTCATTACAGGCTGGAACGAGTACCGTGTACAGAGAAACTCAACATGGCAGGGCGTAAGATATGCTTTCCCCGATACTTATACAGATGAGTACAGCCGAGATGCAGAGCCTATCAAGGGCGACCTTAAGGATAACTACTATATGCAGATGGCTTCCAACATCAGACGCTTCAAGGGCGTAAGAACTACACCTTTGGCATCTGCTGAAAAGACCATCAATGTAGCAGGTGATTTTGCTCAGTGGAGCGATGTAGGACCTGAATTTGTAGGTATAAATGGCGGCACAAAGGACCGTGACGGTTACGGTTATTCCACATATCACTATATAAACAGTACCGGCAGAAACGACATTGTGCTTTCCAAGGTGGCAAGGGATAAGGAAAACATCTATTTCTATGTTGAAACTGCGGATAGCCTTACTCCTTATACCGACCCGGACTGGATGAGATTGTTCATCAATACTGACAGAAGCGCAATTTCCGGATGGGAAGGCTACGACTTTGTTATAAACAATGTTAACCCCAACGCAACAAAGGCACTTCTTCAGAAGAGTGTTGACGATGACTGGAACTGGGAAAATGTAGCAGAGGTTGATTACAAGGTGCAGGGCAATAAAATGATGATTGCCGTTCCTAAAAATCTTCTCGGACTTGGTGACAGCATTGATATTGAATTCAAGTGGAACGATAATATGCAGTACAAGGGCGAAGCCATGGATTTCTATGTAAACGGTGATACAGCTCCCGTTGGCAGATTCAATTTCCATTTCGTAACCGATACCGAAAAATCCTTTGAAACAGAAGAGCTTATTGCTCTTAAAACAAGAGCGGCAAGCCGTGTTGAGGATATGATTGCAATGGCACTCAATAACCCTGTTGCAATTACAAACGGTGAAGCAGTTTACCTTGACCCTGCGAACCATAACATAAAGCCTCAGATAATTAACGACAAAACAATGGTACCAATCCGTTTTGTAAGTGAAAGCCTGGGCGCGGAGGTTACCTGGGACGATGCAACCCAAACTGCTATTATTGCACGAAACAACGACAGAATAAGAATTGTTGTAGGCTCTGACATTATGAATGTTGGTAAGAGAAAGGTTCAGCTTCAGACTCCTGCACAGCTTCTTGAGGACAGAATTTATGTTCCTCTTCGTGATGTTGCAGAAGGCTTCGGCATTGAAGTTTTCTGGGTTGACCCCGGCCTTATTGTTGTAGGTGACGGTGCCTCCGAAGCTTATAACTATTCTAATGTAAAAGCCCTTCTTAAAGGCAATTTCGGAATTTAATGAAAAAAGCACGGCAGATAAAATCTGCCGTGTTTTTTGTTGACACAGGGATATTTTGGTGGTATAATAAAAATATAAAAACAAGGTAGGGGTGACACCGGTATCGTGCATTTTTGTCATCTTTTTTGAGATTCTTCCTTCGCTTCGCTCCGTCAGAATGACAAATCGGAGGAATCCCGAAAGTCGCGTCCACCATATCACCTTAAATGGGATGTCCATACTGTTACCAAGCGAAAGAATAAAAACTGTTGTCAAATTTAAATGCTTTTGAGGAGAAAATCATCAATGATCACAAATAAAAGAAATGAAAAAGCAGACCAAACAGCCAATAATCAAATAAAGAGAAATGAGTGCTCCGTTGCCCAAATCATGCCTGATACTTGTGCCGGTGGCTATATGTTTGAGGATAAAATTTTGGGAGTGAATGTTGAAATTACCAGAAAAGGTTTTTTTGGTGGCTTGTGCGCCCAGATGCTGAACAATCGTAAGCTTTTTATGGGAAAATCCGGAGTGGATGGCTGGATTTGTGAAAACTTTGAACGCATTATTAACCGTTCGGAGGAGAGTGTTTGTAACAGTAATTTTGTGGTTTTAAAAAACGGATCCATGTCTCAGCAATCTGAACACATTGCCCTGCAGAAAGACAAAAAGTATGAGGCAAAGGTTTGGATTAAGGTATATTCGGAATCTGCAGAGATTACTTTTGGTGTTGAGGGTTTTGAGCAAAGCTTATCCGTGGCAGCTGATAGTGAAGCGTATCAGGTACTGTCCTTTGTATTTGACGGACAGATGTTGGAAAATGGCAGATTTTATGTTGATGCAAGCGGAGAGGTGGCTGTTTACGAAGTATCTTTGATGCCGACAGAACATTTTTACGGTATGAGATGGGATGTTATTCAGCAACTTCGTACCATTGCGCCCACATCCCTGCGTTTTCCCGGAGGTTGCGCTGCTGATCACTTTTTTTGGCGAGAAAGCTTAAAAACTCCCGAATTCCGAAAGCCGGTAGACGGTTTATCTAAAGATTTTTTGTTTCGTGATACATATCATCAGGATACGCTTGATATTGGTCTGAACGAATTTTTTATGCTTTGTAAAGAACTGAATGCAGAGCCTGAATTCACGGTAAGTTTAGTGAATTCTGATGCGGAAGATGCCCGTCAGTTGGTCGAATACTGTAACGGTGATGAAAAAACTGAATATGGTGCAAAACGCCGTGAATTGGGTTTTGAAGCTTTCAATGTTCGCTTTTGGTATGTTGGTAATGAGGCATATTTCTTCGGTGGTAAGTATGCCGACAGCATTGCTGCTGCGAAGCGGACAGACGAACTGATTAAGGCAATGAAACAGGCAGACCCTTCCA
This sequence comes from Clostridia bacterium, assembly GCA_045546415.1. Taxonomy (GTDB): domain Bacteria; phylum Bacillota; class Clostridia; order RUG12999; family RUG12999; genus RUG12999. The sequence continues at coordinate 14,711 of JAZQCS010000108.1, forward strand.
TTGCAGTAGCTATAGGTTTAACATGGGGAAAAGGACACCAAAAATGGGCGTTTGACTTTATGAACAATCTGAAAAGTGATTTCGAGTATGTTTCATATCATGATTACATAGGTAAATTACCGGATGCTGCTCAAGGAGAAAACGGTATGGCTACCTGCGAAATGCTGGAAAGTAATTTCATTAACGGTGAATGCTTTGGCTTGAATTTTTATCGTAACGAGCTTTATGCAGACTGCTTTGATGATATCCGCATATGTGTGGATGAATGGAATTATTCCTGGGGAATGGAATCCAGTAATATGTTGTTTTTCTCAAATGCATTGCAATTTCATTTTCTTGCCAAAGGAAAAGAAAGCTATCACATTGACAGGGCAGAGTTTTTTATGCCTGTTAATGAGGGAATGATTACGGTACAGGGAAACAAGTGTAAGATGGAAAGCACCGGGGAAATGTTCAGATTGTTGGCAGGTCACAAAGGCGGTAGAGTGATTCCCTGTGAAGCTGACAACAAGACTTTGGATATACTTTGTACAATTCATAATGATCATATTTATATTTCGGTAATTAACCGGGGTTCTGAAACCGTAGAATTGAATTTCGGCAACCATTGTCCTTTGGATTGTGTTGAAATTGAGGTTAAGGAATACAGCCCGGAAAGTAACGATTATGAGGTGAAAAACCGTAAAAACCCTGTTGTACACGGACACAGTATGTCATTTATTACTCTGAGTTTATAAAATGGGGTATATTAAATAAGCTTTGGAAAAAAATTAATTTAAAATATTTTAATTAGTCAAGTATAAAATACTCAATTATACTTGGCTAATTTGCTTTTTTGGTGGACAATGTTACCGGTTCGCATAATTTTCGGAAAACATATTGATAAATTTATAGTTTTGTGACAAAATGATGGTGTTACCTTGAAGGCGGGAGGCTGATAGCCTCCCCTACGAAATGATTTCGCATCCCGTGCACCCGTAGGGGCGGATATTATCTGCCCGAAAATGCAAATACCCTCCGTAGGGGCGATTCACGAATCACCCGTTTGTATACAAAAGGATGGTGCAGAGACCTTTCTGCACAAGCCTCCTGTTCACCATGTCATTCTGAACCGAAGGTGAAGAATCTAAAAAACTGACAAAGTGACAGGAGTTTATATTTTTGCGGATGCTGAAGCATCCGCTTTTTTTTCTGCATTTTTGAACCTAAAAAATGTTTTTGCTATTGCAAATCAGCGACTTTTGTGGTAGAATAAAATATATAATTATATACTTAAGAAAATATAGGAGAAAAGCTTATGAACTGGACAGAGGTAACCATTCTTACTACTCCCGAAGCGGAGGAGCTTATAACAGCCGTTCTTTATGAAACCGGAGTGGGCGGTGTGAACATTGAGGACCCTTCTCTTATTGATGAGGCAAACCGCAATACAAAAGACTGGGATGTTATGGACGATGATATAATTGCAAAATACAGCGAGGAAAAATGTCTTATAAAGGCGTATTATTCCCCTGAGGTGAATATGGAGGAGGTTATGCTTCAGATTCACGAGGGCATTGAAAATGCAAAAACCTTTGTGGATGTTGGAAAAGCCGAGGTTTCAAGCTGCATTGTGAATGAACAGGACTGGGAAAACAGCTGGAAACAGTATTACAAGCCTGTTTATCTCGGCAAAAATGTTGTTATAAAGCCCGTATGGGAGGAAATTGAGGAAAAGCCCGGGCAGGTGGTTATTGAGCTTGACCCCGGTATGGCTTTCGGAACAGGCACTCACGAAACCACAAGGATGTGCCTTGAGGTGCTTGAACAGAAAGTAAGGCCCGGTGATGCGGTGCTGGATATCGGTACCGGCAGCGGTATACTTTCCATAGGTGCCGTTAAAATGGGTGCAAAAAGCTGTTTTGCTGTGGATATTGACCCTATGGCAGTGAAAATTGTTGGAGAAAATGCTGAAATTAACGGTGTAACTGATAAAATTACAGCTGTTGCAGGCAACCTTACAGATAAGGTAACCGGGAAATACGATATTGTTGTGGCAAACATTATTGCAGACGCAATAATTATGCTCAGCCCCGATGTAAGGCAGTTTATGAAAGAAAATGCACTTTATATAACCTCAGGAATTATTGTTTTCCGTCTTGATGATGTAAAAGAAAAGCTTCTTGAGTGCGGTTTTGAAATTGTTGAGGTTATAACACAGGGTGACTGGGCGGCGGTGATTTGCAAATGAGCAGATTTTTCGTAACCGCTGATATGATATCAGAAAACACAGTTACTCTTTCTGAGGAGGATTCGCAGCATCTTGCAAGGGTGCTGAGAGCGGAAATCGGTGAGGAAATAACTGTTTGTGACGATGTGGGAAACGAGCATCTTGCCGAGGTTTCAACCATCAGCAAAAAAACAGTTACCGCAAAAATTATCAGAACAACTCCCTGTGATACCGAGCCACGAGTTAAGGTGACTGTTTTTCAGGGGCTTCCCAAGGGCTCAAAAATGGAGCTTATAATTCAGAAATGTGTTGAAATTGGTGTGCATTCCATTGTGCCCGTGGCAACAAGCAGAGCGGTGGTAAAGCTCAGCGAGGAAAAGGGCAAGGGCAAGGAAGAACGGTGGAACAAAATAGCTCAGGAGGCGGCAAAACAGTCAAGCCGTGGTATTATTCCTAAGGTTGAAAGCCCTGTTTCCTTTGAAGAAGCCGTAAAAAGAGCGGCAGAGTTTGATATGTCTCTTATTCCGTACGAAAAGCAGGAGGGCGGTTCACTCAAGGAATATCTGAGAACAAAAATCCCAAATAGCATTGCTGTGTTTATTGGTCCGGAAGGCGGATTTGAAGAAAGTGAAATAGCACTTGCGGAGGAAAAAGGCATAAAGGCGGTATCCTTAGGGAAAAGGATTCTCCGTACCGAAACGGCACCGTTGACGACTCTTTCTGTTATTATGTACGAATACGACTGGAACTAAAAAAGGATGGTTTTTATGAGATTTATAAAAAGTTTTTTCAGTATAATTGGTGTGCATCTCGGAATGTGTATTGTTCCGTTTTTGCTGATGCCGATTTTGAACAACGACCCTAAATATACAGTAGATGTCCCAAAAAGCGGAGGACAGGTTTTGGTTTATGCCATATATTTCATTGTGTTTTTTGCTGTTTATTTCTGGATTGGCAGAGTTTCGGGCGGTAAGCTCCCGGAAAACAGATGGCATATTGGCGGAGTTTTTGCCAGGGTGCTTGCAAGTGTAATAATTGCCGGTGCAGGTATTGGTGTGTATTACGGAGTTATTGTTCCGCAGAATCTTGACCTGGGCTTTTTCAGCGTTTTTGCAATGCCTCAGCTTATGGCAAAAAAAGCTATAACGGATGAGATTATCGGCAACAAAATTTTCTCAACCATAGTTATGGTTGTGCCCGCAGTCCTTGTATGGGCAGGATATTTTTCAAACGGATTCAAAAAGAAAAAATAAGGAGTGGAAAGCGTGAGGGTTGCAGGAATTATAGCTGAATATAATCCGTTTCACAGCGGTCACGCTTATCACATTGAACAGACGAGAAAGTATGCTGATGCAGTTATTTGTGTTATAAGCGGTGCTTTTACCCAGAGAGGTATGCCGGGGATTATAAACAAATGGGCAAGGGCTGAAA